>JBDSEW010000142.1:0-5426 GCA_039919825.1 Chitinophagales bacterium
GATTTTGATCCAGTGTACCTTGTGATATATCAATCTCTGTTTGCGGAATTGGCAGCAATTCATTCTTATTGGTTTGAAAGCCAAGCGAGCCAAGTACCTGAGCTGCCTTTCCGGTTCTCACCAAATCCCAGAAGCGAACTCCTTCCATCGCCAATTCCCATCTTCTTTCTTTAATAATAAGATCCCTTAATGCATCTTTATTGGTTTCTGTTATGTCGGCGAGAATCGAATTATTTCCCTGCCTTGCCCTTGCCCGGACCTGATTTAAATAAAGTAACCCATCAGCAGACTGGCCATTTTCATTCAGCGCCTCAGCAGCTATGAGCAATACTTCAGCATACCGGAGCAATCGCCTGTTATGTCCCCATTGTTCACTTGTTGATGTTCCGGGAATCCAAACTTTTTGATTATAGCACTCTATTTCCTTAACTACACTATTCGATGCATCAGTATAGGTAACATCAGGCGTGCTTCCATCACCCAATATAGTTACACCATCAATTACCTCACCAAGAAAAATGATGGTGGCTTCCATTCGGGGATCCTGGGGCTCAAATGAATCTCTCAGGTTAATCGAAGGGCGGTTAAAACCCCATCCCCTGTTAGGCGTTCCGCGAACGCCCTGCGTATTTGCATATTGATTGCCTCCGTTTTCTGTTCCTTCAAATTCTATCGCACCTATTTCAAAAACTGATTCTGAATTATACTGACCATCCAAAGAAAAAGTATGGCCGAAATCCGGATCTAAAGAATAAACACCTCCATTGATCACTTCCAGTGCATAACTGGCTGCATTCTGATAATCACCTTCAAACAAATAAACTTTGGCAAGCAGGGCTTTTGCTGCACCTTTTGTAGCCCTTCCATAGTCTGCAGGGTTAAGGCCGGTCTTTTCCGGTAAATTATCAATCGCAAACAACAGATCACCTTCCACCTGTGCGTATACTTCTTCTTTTGAAGATCTGGGTACCTTCAGTTCCAGCACGGTAGACGTTACAATAGGTACACCTCCCCATGCACGTACGAGGTCAAAATAATACAGTCCTCTTAAAAACCGCGCTTCCCCCACATACCGGTTTCGCAGTGTTTCATCCATATTTATTTCAGGAACTTTTTCTATTACGACATTTGCACGTTTTATTCCTTCATACAAAGAATTCCACCATGCTCCCAAGGGCTCCTGGCTGGTTGAAATCGTGAAATCATCGTACGGACCGATGTTGTTTGCCTGGTCAGACGGGTTGCTTCCTTTATGTGCATCATCCGTCATGATATCCAGAATCGGATAACCACCGGAATGATAGGACCAGTTACGGAGTGTATTGTAAACTGCATTCGTAGCCAGCAGCGCATCTTCTGCAGATTCAGGAAAGTTTTCCTGTGTCAGGTTGCCCTGTGGTATCTTATCCAGAAAGTCTTTACAGCTTCCCGTCAGAAAAAGGAAGACAACAAAAATTGATTTTATGAAATTTGTTTTCATAACAGTTATGATTAGAAAGTAAGATTAAGGCCTATGGAATAAATGGTGGTAATAGGGTAAATTCCATTGTCTATTCCATTGGAAAGAACATCGGTAGAAGGTGATAAATCAAGATCACCGGCACTGCCTCCACCACCGCTTACTGAACGCGCCTCACTGGTGCCTATTTCAGGAGTGTAACCCGTGTATTTGGTGATTGTGAAAAGATTAGTACCCCGAATAAAGAACCTTGCTTCACTCATGCGTACTTTTTCAGCAATCTTTTGAGAAAAATTATACCCCACCGTTAAATTCCGCAAACGGAAAAATGATCCATCCTGAATGAAACGGTCGGATGGAGCGTAATTAACACCACCGGATGTTGCACGGGGTTCTGTGTTGCTGGTACCTTCGCCTGTCCAATGATCAATAACGTGTGTTTCAAAATTATACAAATCAGGACGAACTGCTTCTTTACCATTGTAAAGTTCGTTTCCTAACTGCCCCTGGAAATCTACAGACAGATCAAATCCCTTAAAGGATGCTTCGAGGTTGATTCCGTAGATGAAATCAGGAATTGCTGATCCGAGGTTCACCCGGTCGAGGCTGTTGATGGCGCCGTCTCCGTTCTGGTCTACAAAGCGTAAATCTCCAACCTGTGTAAGAGATTCATGAGGGTATGCTTCCAGTTCAGCTTCATTTTGAAAAACGCCATCTGTTTCATATCCATAAAAAGATCCGATGGGTTCACCAACTACGCTGCGGGTTACCATCTGACCATTGCCCAGGTTTCCACCGAGCAAAACAGAGTCAACACCACTGTTTCCTCCTACAGCGAGTACCTCATTGTGAAGAGTTGCTCCCAGCACTCCAACCCTGTATTTAAAGTCACCGGCATTTCCGTTCCAGGCTAAGTTGAATTCGAAACCACTGTTAAGTACAGAGCCTGCATTGTACCTCACTTTTACACCCTGCCCATTTCCAAAATACCCGGGAGTAGACAGCTCAACAAGGATATCATCAGTAGTCCTGGTATAATAATCAAATTCGGCAGTGAGCCGGTTTTGCAGCAATCCTACTTCCAATCCGATATCTGCTTGTTCGGTAGTTTCCCATGTCAGGTCAGGATTTCCGGTTTTACCATAGGTAGAACCGGGTGTAAGTACTTCATTGGTACCAAAAACACCATTGATCTGGTTCAGCACCAAAGCATATTGATCTAAGTAGTTTATCTTTTCATTGCCGATCATTCCCCAGCTTGCTCTTAGTTTAAGATTTGAAATTACCGGAACACTTTCCATAAATGATTCATTTGAAATATTCCAGCCTGCAGCGAAAGAGGGAAAATTTGAATAACGGTTTTCAGGATTAAATTTAGAAGAGCCGTCTCTGCGAAAGGTCGCGGTAAACAGGTACTTGCTGTTGAATGTATAATTTAAACGAAAGAGGTAAGAGATAATGGCATAGTTCTGATCGTCGTTCACGCCATTTACAATGGAAGTAGGGTTGATATTGTCGGCATTGAGGTACCATAAATTTTTTGTGTCACCCAGCACATTCATTCCTGATGCACCCAGAAATTCAGAAGTTGATTCCTGCATGGTATAACCTGCCAATCCATCGAAGCTGTGTTTGCCGAACGACTTTTTATAGTTCAGCGTGTTCTCCCAAAGCCAGGTTACGTATTCTGAGTTACCGACAAACAGATCATTGATTTCATTCTGTTGCTGCGGGGAAACATAAAATATCGGTGTATAACGGCGATTCTTCTGAAATGCCAAGTCGACACCAAAGCTGCTGCGGAATGTAAATCCCTTTAAGAAATTTACTTCCGTGAATAAATTTCCAACTGTGCGCAACCCCTTATCAAAGCTATTGGTGTTTTCAATATCTGCCAAAGGATTGCCAACGCCCGGAACCTCTCCATAGCTTCCGTCAGGATTAAATGGCATTACTACCGGTTGGGCCCTGTAGGCTCCGTAGGTAGCATTTGCAGTGTTTTGCTGTTTATAGGGCGCAAAGCTCAGGTTGTTGCCAAGCTTAATATGCTTGGAAAGATTGAAAGTATTGTTCAGTTGCAGTGAAAAACGCTCGTAGCTTGATTTGTCGATGATACCCTGTTGGTTAAAGTAACCGAATCCAACATAGTACTGTGTTTTTGGAGTGGACCCTGTAACCGACAAGTGATAATTTTGCATGGGTGCATTGTGAAATACAAGGTCTTGCCAATCAGTATTGGTCACCGCATCAAGGTTGTTGTAAGAACCCGGGGTAATATCATTTACATATGTAGCGAATTCGCGGCCATCCAGCAATTCGATCTTTTTGGCAAGTATTTGTGTGCTATATTCAGCTCCAAAATTTATGGTTGGTTTTTCCTGCCCCCCTGCCTTACCCTGTTTGGTGGTTACAATGATTACACCGTTTGAACCTCTGGAACCATAGATGGCGGTAGCAGAAGCATCTTTAAGAATCTCCATGGACTGTATATCTGCAGAGTTCAAAAATGATATGTCATCAAGAATAACACCATCCACTACATATATCGGTGATGAATTATTGAAAGTTCCCACACCGCGAACACGCACCATAGGGTCTGCGCCGGGAGCACCTGAAGTACTTGTAACCTGAACGCCAGCTACTTTCCCCTGTAATGCCTGCAATGCGGATGATGATGGAATTTTTGTAAGGTCTGCCCCCCGCACAGACGATACTGCTCCGGTAAGGTCACTTTTTCTTTGAGTGCCATATCCGACCACAACTATATCTTCCAGTATTTCCACATCCTGTTGCAGCACCACATTAACAATTAAGCGGTTGTTGATACCAACGGTTTGAGAAATGTATCCGAGGTAAGAAAAGATCAGTGAATCAGCTCCCGATTTTATTTCCACCTGGTAGTGTCCTTCAACATCTGTAGATGCACCGGCTGTGGTACCCTTCACCACTACATTCACCCCTATCATTGGCAGACCATCATCGCTGGCGGTTACTGTTCCCTGCACACCTGAATCCTGGGCCATTAGTGAAAATGAAAAAAGGCATCCTCCAGTAAAAAGTAAATTTCGTAGTGATGGAATCATAGTCAAGTTGGATGTTGGTTAACTGATTGACTGACAGATGTATTTTGAACTCCGTTAATCACGGTAATTATTTCATTCCAAAAATGAATCCTCTCTTCTTCAGACTCAGGTATCTTGATTTATTAAACTTAAAGAAACTCGCAGCACGGTGTGACACGCCGGTTTGTTTTTCCTCCAATTCCGTAAGCAGGCCATAACTGAGAAATTTTTTTCTGAAATTCCGTTTATCAATCTCTTTCTGAAGTATGGCTTCATAAATGTGCTGTAATTGAGTGAGGGTAAATTTTCCGGGAAGCAGTTCGAAACCGACAGGCTCATACTGAATTTTATGTCGGAGTGTTTCCAAAGCCCTGTCCACGATTTCATTGTGATCGAATGCAAGTTTTGGAATTTTATCTGCGGGCCACCAGAAAGCTTTTTTGGTGTATCCTGAAACAGGATGCAGTCCATTGTCCATTCTTTTGATGATGGAATAATATGCAACGGTAATAACACGTCCCTGCGGATGCCGGTCAATTTTTCCGAAAGAATAAAACTGTTCAAGGAAGATGTTTTTTAGTCCTGTAAGTTCGTACAACACCCGTTTAGCAGCTCCATCAATATCTTCTGTATCGTAAACCAGGTTACCTGGTATTGCCTTCCATCCTTTGTATGGTGGTTCATTCCTTTCCACCAGCAACACTTTTAATTCGCCATCATCAAATCCGAAAATCACACAATCCACAGAAAAATCGGAATGCAGCTTTGGTAACTTAACCCTGGACATCGATTTAATAAGGAGTATGGAATTACTTACAAATATAGTTTTCTTTTCTTGCTTAGTGTATTTTTTACACTATAATTTTTTTACATAGTGTAGTATGTACACTATCAGGCCCGTTTTT
>JBDSEW010000282.1:0-3983 GCA_039919825.1 Chitinophagales bacterium
TTTGTTGCAGCAAAGGACGTGGTTGAAATAATGATGAGGTTGATGAAAAGCGAAATTCACCGCGAACGCTTTATTTTAAATGCGGAAGACTGGAGCTATCAAAAATTCCTTTTTCAGATAGCTGATCTGCTTGGAAAGAAACGGCCCTATATCAGGGCATTACCGTGGATGACCGAATTGTTCTGGAGGCTGGAAGCGATCAGGGCATTATTTATTAATCATACACCACTTATCTCACGCGAAACCGCACGCGTCGCAAATCGCACCTGTCAGTTTAATGCAGCAAAAATAAAAACTTCAACTGGGTTTGAATTTACTCCATTGATAAAATGCATGGAAGAAACCACGGAAAAATTTAAAGAAGATGTTGCTGCAGGAAAAATAAAATGATGGATTGCCTGCTTTCTATTTTGCAACCACTAATTTTTCTCCAACCTGCAGGTTCGTGGTTTTTAATTTGTTGATCGACTTTAGTTCATCAATGCTTAGATTGTATTTCTTTGAAATGGAATACAAGGTATCACCTTTTGAAACTACGTGGACCTGGTTGGGTTGTGGCTTTTCAAAGACAGGTTTTTGTTTCACTATACTAATGGAATCTGCTTTTTCCGTTTGAAGCACCGGCATTTCTTTACGGGTTTCTTTTAAGCTGATCAACTCACCTGCCGCCGGCTGTGTACCCAGGTGCATCAGGTTTTTTTCATAAAGTTTTGCCAGCTGAATACCATGGTTCCTGGAAATGATAAACATAGTTTCACCTTCAATAACCGTATGCATTTCAACATCACCATTATTTCTTTTGGGCTGCAGATACACGCGATCGCCAATTACCATTTGTGAAGCATTGGTGATGTCGTTGTAGCGCATCAGTCTTTTCATACCCAGCGCATAGGTGGTTGCCAGGTCATTCAGTGATTCGCCTTCGAGTAACGTAACACATTTAATATCGTTAAAAACATAAATGCGCTCATCAGCATTCTTAATCGTGAGTGATGCATTTACAATTTCCGGATTCCCGGAAGATTTCACTTCTTCATTTATTTCTGACTTATTGAGAGAAGCAAACCATTTCGACCGTTCGTAATCATTCAGGTCCCACTGGTGTAAATCGTAATCATCAATGCATTTGATCAGGATGTTGGCGTATTGGGGATTAGTGGCATAACCACAAGCTTTCAGTCCTTTGGCCCAGGATATGTAATCGTTGGGGTCATAAGTAAATAATACAGCGTAACGCGTCCTGTTCTTCAAAAAATCAGAATGATCTTTGTAAGAAGTAAGCGAGGAATCATATTTCCGGAAACATTCATTTTTGCGGTCATCATCGTAGATATAAGAGGAACCGGTCCAATCAACATGGCATTTTATGCCGAAGTGATTGTTGGCTTCTGTAGCCAGTGGACTTTGTCCTGCATTGCTTTCAATAATGCCTTGTGCCAGTGTTATGCTTGCAGGAATGCCGGTGCGCTCCATTTCTTCAATGGCAATATTCCTGTAGCGATTGATATAAGTCTCTACTTTTTCATCATACGTCTGTGCGAATGAAGTCACACTGTGCGCGATGAGCAGTAATACACTCAACAGTATTTGAATTCCGGTAAATTTATTTTTATTCATCACGCACCCTTGTTCAGTTTGATAGGCTAAAAATTGGTTTCTTATTTCTTCCTGATCACCATCAGTCCGTCCCGCATGGTTACCATCACATTGTCCACCCGTTGGTCCTGCTGCACCTTATTATTGAAGGCCTTTAATGCCTGCGTTTCTGCATCCTCGTAATCTTCCACCACCTTCCCGCTCCACAAAACATTATCGGCGAGGATCACTCCTCCTGACCGTACCTTATCAAATACCAGGTCATAATACATCCCGTAATTCAGTTTATCCGCATCAATAAATACGAGATCTAACGTTACATCCAGTGTTGGAATTATGGTGGTTGCATCTCCATTTCTAAAATCCACTTTGTGACGGATGCCGGCCATTGTAAAATAACGTTCCGTGATTTCTTTCAATTCTTCATTCACATCCAGCGTAATCAGCTTACCATTCTCCTGAAGTCCTTCGCTCAGGCAAATAGCTGAATAACCGGTGTAGGTGCCAATCTCCAGGATGTACCTGGGCTGTATCATCAGGCTGATCATCCGGATAAACTGGCCCTGCAAATGACCTGATAGCATTTGCGGCATCAATATCCGCGCATTGGTTTCACGGTTTAGTTGCTTCAGTACCTCACTCTCTGGTTTCGTATGCGCCTCGGCATAACGCTCCAATGCTTCAGGAAAAAAGTGCATTTATCAGCGGATAAAATTAATGTGGTTGGAAGAATAGACAAAGGTACAGGAACAGATCTTTCAAACAACATTTCTCAAACTGACTACTATTGTAAACAGCAGATGTCTTATAATAGAAAGCTTTTAACTATTTGGTAAGAAACATTCACATTTCTGCTGCATAAACACCCTATTTAAGGGTTCCTTTTTTTGGTAATTGTACTACCTTTCGCATTCGTGAAAAGGGTTGTCATTTTCCTGCTGCTGCTTACTGCCATGAATGTTGCTCATGCGCAGTTACTGCCATCTTTTGGTGGAAGCAGAACAGGTACCACAGGTTTTCAGTTTTTGAAAATTGCTCCTGATGCACGGTCAGTCGGAATGGGAGGAAGCTTTATGGCAACAGTAGATGACGTTTCTGCAATCTATTGGAATCCTGCAGGTATCACTAAAACCGATACTCAAAATATTCACCTGCAACTGTCGCAGACCCTGTACTTCGCTGATGTGAATATGAGCTTTGCGGCCATTGTTCACCAGGTAAGTAAACAAACCTTTCTCGGTGCCAGTATCGTGTATCTTGCCACCGGGCCATTGAATGTTACTACGGAATTTCAACCTTTTGGCACCGGCCAGACCTTTACTGCGAATGATGTGGCTGTTGCCATTTCATTGGGAAGAATTCTGACTGATAATTTTCGCTTCGGCATTACTGGAAAATATATCCGCGAAAGCTTTGCGGAAGTGCATGCAGACAATGCAGTGATTGATTTTGGATTTCAATATGAGGTTGGAGTTGCAAATACACGTTTCGCTGTGGGGGTAGCAAATTTCGGATTCAATACAGAGCCATCCGGCACCATCACAGTACCGACACTCGAAGGCTTTGACACTATTCAAAGCTTTGAAAAAATCGGAGTGCCTGCCATTTTCCGTATTGGCATTGCATGGGATCCTGTGAAGATCACTGATCACCGTCTTACTATCGCCGGACAATTAAACCATCCGACGGATAACAATGAAACCTACAACCTCGGAACTGAATATGCATGGAGAAATACCTTGTTTTGCCGATCCGGCTATGAATTCGGGCTGGATGAACAGGGTATTCCTAATTTTGGATTTGGAGTAAGGTTCAAAAGAAATTTCGGCATGCTGCAATTCGATTATGGTTTTGAAGACAAGAGCCGGCTGGGCAGCGTGCATCGGTTTACATTCAGTGCAAGTTTTTTTTAAGTCACTACTTTCAGTTAATTGTTAAAATTTTTAATGCCTGAATTGAAACGTCTGTCATCCTTCCTGCTGTTACTGTTCCTGGTTGCATTTTTTTCATCCTGCGATTTTTTATTCGGGAAGAAAGAAGATGAAACCGTGAATGAAATTTTTGAGCAGGGTGCCATTGACCCTGATCTTTACCCTGACCAGGTTGGTTATGTGCCACTGCTTCCATTCTGGGAAGCCATTCCCAACCCTGTTGATGTTTATGTAGGATATGATGAGATGGTGTATGTGATAGATGATAACGGCGTTGAAATTTTTGATCAGAAAGGAACAAAGCAACGCACCATTCTGATTATGGAAGCCACCGATGTGATGCAGGATCGCAGGTTGCACACCTTTGTTTGCGGTAAGGTTGATAAGGTGATTGATGGAGTTACGTATCATCTTGCTGCCGTCTTTCATCTCATTAACGCCTCTGCTACAGACCAG
>JBDSEW010000287.1:0-13712 GCA_039919825.1 Chitinophagales bacterium
AACAGACAACCTGGATTGTAACGACAGCATTTCCGGTATTAACCCGGAAGCAACAGAGGTGTGTAATGGCATTGATGACAACTGCAATGCACTCACAGATGAAGGTGTTCTCTCCATTTTTTATGCAGATGAGGACGGGGATAGTTATGGAAATGAAGCAAGCAATATCAATGCTTGTTCAGCACCTTCAGGTTATGTATCCAATCATGATGATTGCAATGACGATCCGTTATCCGGAAGTTTGATTCACCCATCATCTGATGAAGTCTGCAATGGTCTGGATGACAACTGCAACGACGCTGTGGATGAAGGTGTGCAATCCACTTTTTATGAAGATGCGGATGGTGATGGGTATGGAAATGTATTTGTCACTGCACTTGCCTGTTCAGTTCCAACAGGATTTGCAAATAATAATACCGACTGTGATGATGATGCGTTGACGGGCTCGTTAATTCATCCATCAGCACCGGAAATTTGTAACATGCTGGATGATAACTGCGATGGTGCTATTGATGAAGGTGTGCAATCCACTTTTTACGCCGATGCCGATGGAGACTCCTACGGAAATTTTGCTGTTAGTGCTTTGGCTTGTAATGTTCCTGCGGGTTTCAGCGTGAATGGGTTGGACTGTAACGATAATCCTTCATCCGGAGCAACCATTTACCCGGGCGCCGCAGAAGTTTGTAACAACACCGATGATAACTGCAACGCCCAGACAGATGAAGGTGTGGCGTTTAATTTTTACATGGATGCCGATAATGATTCTTATGGTTCAGCATCAGTCACCACAACAGCCTGTTCCGCTCCTCCGGGATTTGTTTCCAACGCCCTTGACTGCGATGATAACCTTGTGACCGGGGCAGCGATTCATCCCGGCATGCCTGATGTATGTAACCTGGTTGACGATAACTGCAATGGAATAACCGATGAAAATGCTATCACGGCAACAATTTCTCCAGCAGGAACGGCAATTATTTGTTTAGGGTCTTCAGTAACATTCACTGCCAATTCAGGGACAAGTGTATCCTATCAATGGATAAAAAACGGCTACGATCTTCCGGGGGCGACAAATAAAATCTTTTACCCTGGCAAAATTGCCATCTATACAGTGAGAGAAAAAAACAGCTTTAATTGCAGTTCAACTTCTGCAGGCACCACTTTGACTGCGTCAAGCCCACCGATAGCTCTTATTACCCCCTTGGGTAACCTTGATATTTGCCAAACAGGAGCTGTTACCCTGCAAGCCAAAAGTGGTACATCACTTACATATCAATGGATAAAAGGCGGTACCAATATCGTTGGTGCAACTAATCAAACATATTCAGCAAATTTACCGGATGTTTATAAAGTAAAAGTTACCAATAGTAGTGGTTGCAGCACTCTTTCAATAGGAACCACTGTCACTAAATCATGTAAAGAAGAAAACATTGTTACTGCATCAGCACCTGCCTATTTTAATTTCTATCCCAACCCCACTGATGGCAGATTCATGATATCGTTATCCAATGAGGCAGATCAGCAGCAATCGACTAGTTCCGTTCCGGTAATAATTGAGATAAGAGATGCACTGGGCCAGTTGGTATACCAGGAGAAGACGGTGATGGAGCATGGTAAACTTCAGCACGGCATCATTTTATCAAAAAGTTTACCGCAGGGATTATATGGGATCAGGCTCCTGCTGCCAGATGAGGTGTTTGAGGGGAAGGTAGTATACCAGCAATAGTACGATGAGGAAGTGGTTTCGTGCATAGCTCCAAAGCAATGCAGTGGAGTTGAAGGAAGAAATTTGTATCAATGTAGTGACAGATCCATAGCTGAAGCATGTAACAAGAAGTGCCGCGGGATTGATTGACAATTTCCAAATTGATGATTTTAAAGACCGGATAAGCGTCTTAATGCCGCGCTAATGCAGGAAACAGCCGCGCTGGTTAAGATTGCTTGCAATCACATGGTTGGCGGTAGTAGTTTTATCAGCTTATACATTCGCAAATGTTTAACGCAATACTCTCAATATTCAGAGCGATGAAATTTATCGAATACACACAAAAGCTTGAAGCCATAAAGTATATGGAGGAGCACTATCGGACAGGGTCGTCTTGTCAACTGGCATCCAGATTAAATGTTTCTGAGCGGACAATTGAGAAGATGGTTCAGCAATTGCGGGACAGTGGTCACGCAATCGCTTTCGACCGTTTCAGAAACAGCTATGTTATACGGGAAGCCACGGCAAAAAAAATGTGTTGATTTCTTTAGTGCCACTTTTTGGCGGGGATGGTATTTATAATTACAGCGTCATTCTGCACGGCCTGTTGTTTTGAATGAAATGCCATGAAATATTCTGAGTATAGCATTAAGATCGAAGCACTGAGAGCACTAATTGCTTCTAATGAAACAGGTAGACCTTTACCCTGTATTCTCTCAACATTGGTATGCTGCAGAAAAAGATGCTGCATGGGTATGAAGATTTCATCATGATCCATGAATCACACATCATCAACCGAAACTACATCACTCACTACAATACCAGGAGCCAATCAATAAAAATGGCCGACGAATCTTTCATCCGCATTGCAGAAAGAATGCTGAATGAGTTTTTGCAAAAAGTGAACCGTGTGATGCTATTATTAACCTTGATTTAAATCAGTAACACTTCACCCGGAAAACAAATTTTGACGGTAAGCCCGCTAATCCCGCTATATCACAGGCTGGATCATATTTTAAAATACCCGAATTAATGGCAACCTAATTTTTGTAAATCGCGATCTCAATTTGAATTTCGAAGCTAAAAAAAGCTTAGTTTTATTTTTTACTAAACTTAAATATCCTATATATGATAAGGATCCTGATAAAGTCCTATCCATCGGAATGCTGAAGTAGGATGGAGTGGAAGATGCCCTTCTTTCACACGTATCATTTTGTTCTCCCTTACCCATTTTATTTTTCAGCAAGGAGGATGCAATCAACTATCTCACCTCAAAAAACCACCAGTGAAACCACTAATACGAATTAAACATGCCACCCTGATCATTTTTATTTTGCAATGTTCCATGGCTATATCTTCATTTGCTCAAACGCTGCCAACCAAGGAATGGGATAAAAGTTTTGGTGCACTCATGCACGATGAGATGTTCTCGATCATTCAAACCAATGATGGCGGATACCTGCTCGGCGGTGATTCAGATTCTCCGCTTGGCGGAGATAAATCGCAGGGTACACAAGGGTTTACTGATTTCTGGATTGTAAAAACAGATGCACTTGGAAACAAGTTATGGGATAAGCGTTTTGGTGGTAATCAGAAAGAAGAGTTGTATGGTCTTCTGCAAACTTCGGATAACGGTTACCTGCTCGGAGGCGGTTCCTTTTCGGATATAAGTGGCGACAAAACTCAGGCGAGCCGTGGTGGCCGTGATTATTGGATCGTCAAGGTGGACGTTAATGGTAACAAACTTTGGGACAAGCGATTTGGAGGACCAGATGATGATGAGCTGCGTTCGATGGCAGCCACCAGTGATGGGGGATTTATTTTGGGAGGACAATCATTATCTGATACAGGCAGCGAAAAGAGCGAGGATAACCATGGTGAATATGATGTTTGGATTGTAAAGATAAACGCTAACGGAAATTTTCAATGGGATGCTTCCTATGGCGGCACTGATGACGATCGCCTCAATGCCATTCAGCAAACGAATGATGGTGGTTATATAATGGGTTCATGGACTATTTCACCGCCAAGCTTTGATGTAACGCAGGCAGGTAAAGGCTCTACCGATATGTGGCTGGTGAGAGCAGATGCCAATGGCGTTAAAATGTGGGATAGCCGGTTTGGAGGCGACAGTAACGAATATTTATACGCACTGGATAAGACCAGTGATGGAGGATTTATATTGGGCGGCTACACACAATCCGGCCAAAACGGTGATGTAACAATGGCCGGCCAGGGAGGTTATGATTTCTGGATGGTGAAAACGGATGGCAATGGAGTAAAACAATGGGACAAACGGTATGGTGGATTGGCAGATGAAAAAGGGAAATCAATATATGAAACTGCTGACGGCGGATTTATCCTGGGCGGATGGTCTGAATCAGGCATTAGTGGAGATAAAACCCAGGATACTAAAGGAGGAACGGATTACTGGTTGATTAAATCAGATGCGCATGGCAACAAACTCTGGGACCTGGATTTTGGCGCCAACGCTGAAGATCGTATGCACGATGTTCCACAAACGAGCGATGGTGGATATATTATTGGTGGCCTTTCTAAATCAGGTTTGAATGGTGATAAATCGGAGGCCGGCAAGGGCATCAGTGATTACTGGATGGTAAAAATTTCAAGCGGAGTTTCTGCACAACTTTTTTATGCAGATGCTGACGGGGATGGATTTGGAAACGCCTCAATTGATACCCTGGCTATTGCCGCACCTTTGGGTTATGTAAGTGACAATACAGACTGTAATGATACAAACAACGCGATCAACCCGCACGCTATAGATATTTGTAATTCTATAGATGACAACTGCAACGAACAAACCGATGAGAATACCATCTCTGCATCTGTTTCACCAGCTGGAAATGTCGAAGTATGCAAAGGCACCGCCGTTACTTTAAATGCAAATACCGGCACCGGAATTACCTATCAATGGATTAAGGACGGCGTCAATATCAGCAATGCAACCAATTCATCCTACACCACTACACAAAAAGGTGAATTCGCGGTAATGGAAAAAAACGCATTTTTTTGCTCCTCTTCCTCACCGGTTACAAATGTGAAGACGCTCGTCAATCCGGAGGCCCTTATCACCCCGTTGGGCAACCTTGATATTTGCTCCACAGGATCTGTGGTACTACAGGCCAATGGGGGAAACAATCTTTCCTATCAATGGAAAAAGGATGGAAGCAAGATAAACGGAGCCACCAATCAGAACTATGCAGCAACTGCAGCAGGCAAGTATAAGGTAGCTGTAACGAAAAAGAATGGTTGTAAGCAAACTTCAGATGCGGTGACCGCTATTAAATCCTGCCGGCAAGAGACTGATATTCAGCTACCGGCAGATCAGGCATTCAGCACTTATCCTAATCCAACCAGCGGAAAATTCACGGTGCTTGTTAAAATGGAAATTCCCGGTGATGGATTGGCAAAAATAGAAATCATGAATCTAATGGGCCAGCAGGTACAGGTTGCTTTTGCTCCTTGTAAGAATGGGATTTTAAAGGAAGAACTTTCATTTAACACGATCATGCCGGAAGGGATGTATCTGCTGAAAGTGAGTTCCGGAGAACATTCCTATTTCAGCCGTTTGACGCTTCAGAAATAAGGAGAGAAGACGCGATGCGTTAAATGTTTTGATTCATGTAGTTGCAGATAGTGAATGATTTTTTTTCCACGAAACCTCACCGCCACTTTTTGGCATCCTGATGTACGATTATTGTGTCGTGCAACAACGGGGTATAAATATATTTTTCAAAAACAATTCCTGGAGTAATCAATTTTTTTCTGGAACACTGCTTGGATGAAACCGGCATTCAGTTTTGAAAACGTACTCATGTCCTGGTCTTTTCTTACTGCCACCAAACAGTTCCCGGTTATTAACTCCCGAAACTGTTTTCACTGAAAATTGTGCATTGGTAAAAGGTAGGTTTAAGAAGGAAATTTCTTTCGATCAAACGATTGGTGAAGGAATATACATCGTAAGAATTCGATGAAGGAGCGCATTTTTATAGAGCAGATGGTGTATCAAAAAATAATTTAACAACACTTTTCTCCGTAGAATTTTCCTGATCCTTACCAGCTAAGATAAATTGCCGGTGGCTATATTTCTTTTCATTCATTTCAAAACAACAGCTTAAAAAATTACGGGTAGTATTCTGATGATAAAAGTTTACATTACTACAAAATTTCATTACCAGACTTCCAGGTTTATAACTAAATATGAAGCGATTCTCCTGCGGACCGATTTTTTTACCAAATACCCTTCAGGTGATTGGGTTTACTATTCAAGCAGTGTACAATGCCAGGCGACCTCTTTTTCATTCCATAAATGTTTGATTCCATTCACACGAATCTTCATGTAGAAATAAATAGCATGATGGCAAAAAAATACTGATATGAAAAAACTTTTTTTTATTCTGATTATGGTATGCACCGTATTCAAAATCACCTATTCGCAACCCTACCTGGAAAGAGGAACAAAGGAAAATACCGCGGTAAAGAATTTCATCGAAAATAAAGGACAGGTAAAAGATGAATATGGATTGGAAAGGTATGACGTACTGTATGTTTTTTCAACAAAAAATTTTAAGCTCATTTTGAAAAATAATGGATTCAGCTATGAAATTTTTCGATCTGAAAAACAAAGTGAGATTTCGGAAGCAACAGAAGGATTTGAGTTTTCCGATGAGGGAGAATTTGCTAATGAGCCTGCTGAGCAGGTAATGGTACAACGGTTCGATGCAACATTCATTGGCGCATCAAAACAAGTGCAGGTGACGGCAGCAGGCAGGTCAACTGACTATTTCAATTATTATCATGGAAGCGTATCCGTTGGCGCAACAGCAGTTCATTATTACAACAGCATTTATTACAACAACATTTATCCAAATATTGATTTGGTTTTTATTGCTCCTGCAAAAGAAAATGATCCGCTTAAATATGAATACATCGTGCATCCCGGAGGTAATGTAAAGGATATACTGCTTCAGTATAACACACTTGCTGATGTTACATTAAAGGAAGGTGCATTGATTCTACCCGGAAAGTTTGGCGAAGTGAGAGAAGAGAATTTGTTCACCTACCAAAATGACACAAGCCATGCTGTATCTTCTTCCTTTCAACTGAAAGAAAACAGGGTATCATTCAGTGTGGGGCAGTATGACCACCGTTTCCCGCTTGTAATAGATCCAGATATTGTATGGGCAACATACTATGGAGAAAATGCTAAGGTCGACAAACCATCAGAATTGTCGGTAGATGAAGAGGGTAATGTGCTGGTGGTTGGCAATACCGCTTCACAGATAAATATTGTTACCTCGGGTGCTTACCAAACTAATTACGGTGGAGCTGATTACGATGCCTTTGTTTTGAAATTCAATGCTGCGGGTGAAAGGGTGTGGTGTACTTACTTCGGTGGCAATGGTACCGAAGACGGCACTAATATTTACTGTGATGCCTATTCCAATGTTTTTGCCGCAGGAGCTACCTCCAGCACAGATTGTCCAATGTACAATGCATTTCAACCTGCATTTAATGGTATTAAGGATGCATTTGTTTTAGCTCTCGATAAAAATGGTCTAATCAAATGGGCAACCTACTATGGGGGCACACAACCTGATCTTATTGCAGCAATTGATGGTGACGCGGATGGAAATATTTATTTCACGGGGTGGACGCAGAGCGCGACTAACATTTCAACGCCCGGGTCACATCAGCCGGTGAAGGGAGAAAAGATGGATGGCTTTCTTACAAAATTCGATAGCAACGGCATGCGGATATGGTCTACGTATTATGGAGGCAGTGATGTTGACAGGGGCCATTCTGTTGTGGTTGATAACGATAATAATGTGATTATTACCGGCACTACTCCCAGCCTTACAGACATCGCAACGGTTGGATCATTTCAGTCAGTTTGCGGAGGACTGGAGGATGTATTTTGTGTGAAGTTTAACGCTGCCGGAGAACGAATTTGGGGAACTTATTTTGGGGGAGCAGCCGACGATAAAGGTAGAGCAGTGGTAACAGATGAAGAGGGTACTATTTATTTTACCGGATTTACTACCAGCGAAAATAATGTTTCCACGGCGGGTAGCTGGCAGCCTCACTGGTCGCCGGGTTATCACGGTATTGAACCGGTGCCCGATGTTTTTTTTTGCAAAGCTTAGCAAGAACGGAGATGCGCTTCTCTATGGTACTTACCTCGGTGGTAACAATGAAGATTATGGAATCAACATTCGTGTTAATCCGGATGGTGCTGTTTTGGTATCTGGTTCCACTTACAGCTCCGGATTAGGAACCAATGGGGCCTGGCAAAAAGAAAATGCGGGAGAACAGGATGCATTTATTGCGAAGTACACTGCTGCAGGGGCAATGGATTGGTTTACTTATTATGGTGGACCGGATTATGACAGAGGAAATGGAATGGATATAACTACGG
The DNA here is from genome assembly GCA_039919825.1 of Chitinophagales bacterium. Lineage (GTDB taxonomy): Bacteria > Bacteroidota > Bacteroidia > Chitinophagales > UBA10324 > JACCZZ01. The sequence continues at coordinate 8,145 of JBDSEW010000287.1, forward strand.
ATGATTTCATTTATATCGCAGGGAATACAGTAAGCGTATCAGGAATTGCTACTGAAGATGCTTATAAGCCAACTCTTATATCGGTTTCAATAGATGATGGTATGATTGCAAGATTTGCAGACCGTTGCTTCGACAGGTATGAAATTAATAATTCAAAAAACAAAGCTGCCGCCGTTACTATTCCTGCTGCAACAAATTCGCTGCTCATCAACGCACAGATCGACTATGCGAAAGACAAGGACTTTTTCTCTTTTCAAAATAATGTATCAACTCCTTATATTAAAATTTCGCTTACCGATCTTCCGGCGAATTACAGTCTTTACCTGCTGAATGCAGCGGGCGTGCAGTTAGCGAGTTCAAAAAAGACAGGGTTGCTCAATGAAGAAATCATCTTTAACTCCAGTACAATAGGTACATTTCTGGTGAAAGTGATTGGAGCAAACTCAAATACATTCAATGATACCACTTGCTATAGCCTTACTATTTCACTCAGTACATTTCCACTCCGTAATCAATTGTTTAATGAGGAAGGATTGAGTGCCTCAAACTCCTGGGAGTTGTATCCATGTCCTGCTGCTGATGAAGTAAACATTGATTTATCAAAATGGAAGCATGAGACCACCAGCCTGCTTATATATGATTTTTTTGGTCATGTGATCTACCGTGAAATGATGCCGGTTGCAGACAGCTACCAGTTTGATGTAAGCGAATGGCAAAACGGTTGTTACCTGGTGCAACTGCTAAACGATGATTCAGTGAGCAGCCATATCCTGACGGTAGTTCATTGATATGAATTGAAAGGCTTATCTGACAAGCGACCCTTTATCCGGCCTTGTTAAACCAATCGTATTTTCTTATTGCAAATATGCGATCTTACCGAACGGAATCAGGGGATTATACGACTGGCAGCAGTATAGCGCTCTGCCGCTAACGATGGTAACGAAATTATTTTTTGTCCGTTAAGCCATTTTTAAAACACGCACCAGATGTGTTTGTTTTTGTAAATTTAAATTGGATAGTAATTCAGGTGCTACTAAAATAATTCTGAAGCCTGGAAATCATACCACATGAACGGTAATTTTTTTACGATGTCAACATACAATTGTGTTTATTTGCTTCCTTACATTACTGCTTGAAACCAGTTAAAAATTCTGTATTTACCACCTTTAAAAATCATAAGCCACATGAAATCAGGAAACTTTTACACTTCTTCCGCATTCGCCAACACTATTTCCGCTGCTGCTCATTTTACTGCAGCAACAGCTTTTTTATTTCTCTTCTTTTTTTCCCGTACCGCTTCTGCCCAAACCGAAGACTGGATATGGGCTCAAAGCACGGGAGGTATATTTAATGAAGCACGTGGTGAGCGGGTAGCAACGGACAACAACGGCCATGTGATCGTAGCAGGTACCTATTCCTGTCCGCAAATTACTTTTGGAAGTATCAACCTTTCCAATAACGGCGGAGATGATTTGTTTGTGGTGAAAATGGATACCGGTGGCAATGTACTTTGGGCAAAAAGTGCAGGTGGTAGTTATGCGGAAGAAGGATACACAGTAGCCACTGATGATGCCGGCAATGTATATGTCTCCGGAGAATTCTGGTCTGAATCGGTAACATTCGGCAGTTCAACAATCACCAATTCGGGAAGTGCAGATATTTTTCTTGTGAAGTATGATGCGGATGGAAATGTACTGTGGGCGAGAAATCCAACCGGAACAGATGAAGATAAAAGCAACGCGGTAGCTGTAGATGCTGACGGAAATGTTTACATCACCGGGAGTTTTATTTCCAATACACTCGACTTTGGAGGTGTTACCCTTTCAAATTCACAGGCCAGCGCGGAGGATATGTTCATTGCCAAATATGATGCAGATGGAAATGCAGTGTGGGCAAAGAATGCAATAGGTTCAGGGAATGATAAAGCTTTTGGTGTAGGAACAGATGCAGATGGAAATGTTTTGGTAACCGGTCATTTTATTTCCGGAACCTTAACTTTTGGAAGCGAGACACTTTTTAATAGCGGTGGGTTTGATATTTTTCTTGTGAAATATGATGCAAATGGAGAGGTGCTCTGGGCTAAAAATCCATCCGGATCGGGCTATGATTTTAATTTCTCTATGGAAATGGACGTCGATGGTAATGCATACATAACAGGGCATTTTTCTTCTTTCCAGCTCACCTTTGGAAGCGCAACAATCACGAATGGCGGAGGTGATGATATTTATGTGGCGAAGTATGATGGGAATGGCAATGCAATTTGGGCACAAAAAGCTGGAGGTGTTACTTATGATTATGGTTATGATGTATCGGTTGATGGTGAAGGCAATGTCTTTCTCACCGGAAATTTTCAATCACCAACCATTTCTTTCGGAAGTATTTCACTCACCAATTCCACCACATATGCTGATTTTTATGTGGTGAAATATAATTCATCCGGCGATCCGCAATGGGCACAACACGGTACCGGTTCAGATTATACTTTTGGAAGAGGATGCGGTGCGGATCCTTCAGGCAATGTGTATGTAACCGGACTTTTTGGAAATGAAACCCTCACTTTAGGAAGCTTAACCCTTACTACTTATGCCGGCGCCACAGATCTTTTTATTGCGCGCTACGGCAGTTCCAACTGCAACAATGTTTTTTATGCGGATGCCGATAATGACAGTTATGGAAATGCGGCAGTAACCATTACTGCCTGCTCAGCCCCTGTTGGATATGTGAGTGACAGTACAGATTGCAATGATGCTGATCCTGCTATTTACGGTCCTGCTACCTGGTTCCTTGATGCTGATGGTGATTTATACGGACAACCTGAAATTAACATTGTAATGGATTGCGTTCAACCCGTTGGGTATGTAAGCAACAACGCTGATTGTGATGATACCAATGCAACTATTAATCCCGGTGCAGTGGAGATTCCAAACAACGGAATCGATGATGACTGTGATGGATTGATTGATGAATTCAGCACAGGCATCAATACGCTTACTTCTGAAGCAGCAGCCCTTCAATTATTTCCGAATCTGACGACGGGCATTTTTAATATTTACTTAAATCTTAATAGTCACCCTAGCAACAATGCAACAATCACTTTGTACACGCTTGCAGGAAAGAAGGTAACTGAACAACATGTAACAGTAAAAAATGGAGAATTGAAGGAAGCTTTTGACCTTTCTTCCATCACTGTGGAAGGAATGTACCTGTTGTCTGTGAAAGTAAAGGATGCTGCCACCTTGGAAGAAAAAAGCTGGACAGGAAGAGTTGTATATCATAAATAAAATCTGAAGCCCATACAGTCAACCATGATAAATTGTATCAGAACAAATTCTGATAATACGGATTTTCAAAAACTTGTTGAGGAGCTTGATGCGGAGCTGCGCATTATCGACGGAGAAGATCATTTGTTTTATGCGCAGTTCAACAAAACAGATATGATAAAACATGTAATCGTAGCATATGAAGACAAGGTTGCTGTTGGTTGTGGGGCAGTAAGGAGATACTCAGAAACTACAACGGAAGTTAAACGGATGTATGTGCCAAAAAATCGGCGTGGAGAAGGAATTGCTTCCCAAATTCTTGGTGAATTGGAAACATGGGCTAAAGAATTGCACTATGAAAAATGCATATTGGAAACCGGGAACAAACAAATGGAGGCCCTTCATTTATACAATAAAAACGGTTACAGAAGGATCGGCAATTTTGGAAAATATCAGAGAGTCGAAAATAGTGTTTGCTTTGAAAAGGTATTGTAAAATTAGTAAAGTAGCTATCACCAAAAGCGGTATTGCGGTAACTCACCCGTAAGCTGCTGATTATGCAGTATTATAATAATATCAGCTAAGGTTCGGTTGCTCAGATCGTATCAGTGCTGAGTAATTTATGTAGCAATGATCATTATTTGACGTAAAATGCAAGGCATGAAAAAAAATATTTTACCCTCCCTGTTTACCGGTTTTAATATTCGGTTGCTCAATAAAATCCTGCCTGTAGCGATTGTTTTTATTGGCCAGGTATCTTCATCCTTTTCGCAAGACAGTACCGCTGCAAAGTGTTCAGGCAAAATTGAACTAACCATTAGCTACCGGATCAATAATGAAGCTGCTTTTAATTTATTGGATGGGTTCTACGGTACTTTTGGAGGGAGTGAAATTGATGATGTGAATGATGATGTTTGGATACTTATGGAGGATTCGGTTACCTTTTACCTGCATGGCGAGTCTGAAATCTATACTAATAATGATTTTCCCTATTACAATGCAATCAGGACTATTGATACCAACCTGGTATTGATAGAGGATACGGTTACTTATTATTATGAAATGTATTGCCCTGAGTGGACTCAGATTATTATTGGCTATCCTGATAAGGCCGTCACGCAGCTTGTGTTTGAAACCTTTTTTCTTTCTCACCTGAAAATAATCATTCACCGGAGATCTGATTTTGGAATGAATGTTCCCCTTCAAACACACCTGCCATATACTGTTGAGGGTGCTCTTGCTAATGGTGGACTTATGGAAGGTGTTATTGTTCAGTATGAACCTTACAATTTTGAGGTTTACAATCTTAATGGACAGGTCATCAACTCAGGAATCTTTGACTACAAACTAAAGCAGGTAGAAATAGAAAAAATAGAAAGCAAATTACCGGTACCGGGAATTTTTATTATCAGAATATACGGTGAGGTATTCAATGAACGTATTAAAGTGCTGAAGTTCTGAGAAAAATATTCATTGAACATAAGCTGATCTTCCGGACATATTAATGGTAGAAATCTGGTTGTCCATGAGATGTCATTTTTTTAATAGGTAAATGTTATCCCGGCGCCGGCTCCGAAGTGACTATCATAGTTTGCAGAAGCTGACCAGCGTTTGGTGAGAATGTAACGGAGTCCGAGTTCATATTCCATGTCTGTATTCCACATGCCATCAAACCGTAGCCGTGAAGTGAGTGCAAGATCATGCCTGCTTACCTGGAAACGTACCTTGCCGGTATGATCAAGCCTCAGGTCGGTCTGCAGAAAGAAGGGCAATAAATATTGAACACCCAGCGTAGCCACGGAACGATTTTCTTCATTGTTTACAGTTTCATCACCGGAATGAACGTGACTTCCCTCCAGCTTTCGAATATCAGTACCAATATATGCTTTAAAGTATTGCATTTTACCGAAGTACCTGCCAAGCGTGATTTCAGTTTCATAATCACCCTCATAATTCACCATACCCATTCCATCAAACACATAATCTTTGTTCATCAGCATTGCTTCGGCGAAAACGCCCTGTGTGTGTGCGGAGGCAGATCCGGTAAAATGAAACATCTTGTCATCGCGTTCAAATTTTCCTGCAGCATTTTTGATCGTATCAATCTGTGCATTCGGCGAAACAGCTCCCACACTGAACACCCTTCCCATTCCACTCATCATGTGATACAGAATGTGACAATGAAAAAACCAGTCACCATCATAGGGAGCGGCAAACTCAATGGTATCTGTTTCCATCGGCATTACGTCGAGCACATTTTTTAAAGGTGCATAATCACCCTGACCATTTCTTAACCTGAAAAACTGGC
>JBDSEW010000292.1:0-15574 GCA_039919825.1 Chitinophagales bacterium
CAGGTGCAAATATTGATGGTGCGTCAGTGAGTTACCGTGTAGTACGCCAGGCAAGATTTCCCATCTGGTATTACGGAATGAAACGCGGAGGTTATGACCGCTTCACACAGGAAATGGAAATCCTCAATGGAACCGCGACGACGGATGCAAATGGCGCTTTTGCCATTTCCTTCACTGCCATTCCCGACTTAAAAATTCCATCCAAAGAAAAACCACAATTCGATTATAAAGTGATTGCCGATGTAATCGATATTACCGGCGAAACACACAGCTCAGAAACAGTTGTTGCAATAGGATATGTCTCCATAAACATCGGTATCAACATTCCTGAAAGTGTCTCCAAAGATTCAGTCAATCATTTTGAAATTGATTCTAAAAACCTCAGTGGAATTTTTGAACCTGCACAGGGCACAATCACTGTTACCTCTTTGCAGCAACCCGATCGCATCTTCCGCGACCGGCTCTGGAAAAGACCTGATCTGTTTGTGATGACGAAGGAAGAATATTATAAATCATTTCCCAACGATGTCTATGACAATGAGAATGATTTTACCACGTGGCCAAAAAAGGCAGTGGTAGCAACACAATCCTTTAACACCGCAACTTCAAAAACATTTTCATTGCCCGCTGCTCTTTCTCCCGGAAAATATGAATGGGAACTTACTTCCCGTGACAAATTTGGTGAGGAAATAACAGTGAAAAAATACTTCACTGTGTATGCAGCAAAAGATAAAGACATTCCTTTACTGCAATCATTGTGGAATTCGGCGCTACCCGAAAAAGCGGAAGCAGGAACCACCGTTCCCTTTCAGCTGGGCACTTCAGAAAAAGAGATCTATGCTATTTATGAAGTGGAAGCAAGAAATTTCAGTGATCGTAAAGTATTGTATTGGAAGAAAGGAAAAGAAAATGTCGCATTACCCATTACAGAAAATTTCAAAGGAGGGGTAAGTGTGAATACAGTGGTGGTGAAACATGGAAGAGTATATTCTTTTCATCAAACCATTATGGTACCATACACCGACAAAGAACTAAAACTCGAATTCGAAACTTTCCGCAATAAATTATTACCGGGACAAAATGAAGAATGGAAATTAAAAATTTCCGGATCGAAAGGAGAAGCCGTCGCAGCAGAGATGGTAGCTGCTTTGTACGATGCTTCATTGGATGCTTTCCGTCCGCATAACTGGTGGTTCGATATTCAACCTTCTTTTTATCCTTATTCCAACTGGGACAATGGCAACTGCTTTGGCACAACCAACTCCAGCTTGTTTGCTCCATCATGGAGTTATAATGGAGATTACTTTACACCCTCGTACGACCGATTGAATTGGTTTGGTTTTAACATCTTACCAGGATATGCGATGAGGGATGGTAATGCGAATGTAATGTTTAGCGCTGCACCGGCAATGGAGAAAAATGAAGACCGAAAAGCTAAAAAAGCAGGTGAAGAATCAGTGTTGAATGATTCTGTTGCCGGAGCGTCCCTTCCAGCAAAATCAACCGATACAGAATCTGAAGAAGTGGCAGTAAGAAAAAACCTGCAGGAAACTGCCTTCTTCTTCTCGCAACTGCAGACCGATGAAAAAGGAAATGTGATCATCAGGTTCACCATTCCTGAAGCATTGACAAGGTGGAAATTTATGGGCTTTGCACACACCACCGATTTAAAATATGGTATGATCACCAAAGAAACCATCACTCAAAAAGATCTGATGGTTACGCCCAATGCGCCACGATTCTTCCGCGAAGGAGATCAGATCTACTTCTCTGCAAAAGTCACCAACCTTTCTGACCATGATCTTACCGTATCTGCAACACTGCAACTGTTTGATGCACTTACCATGAAAGCCATTGATGCAAATTTTGGAAACGCGAACAATGTGCAATCATTTGCAACCGCGAAAGGCCAAAGTACGGCACTGTCATGGTCTCTCACCATTCCCGAAGGAATAGAAGCAGTAAACTATAAAGTGATCGCAAAAGCAGGCAGTCAATCGGACGGTGAAGAAAATGTACTGCCGGTTTTATCAAACAGAACACTGGTAACTGAAACATTACCATTGAACATTCGTGGCAATGCAACAAAAAATTATTCATTCACCAAATTACTGCAGTCAGGTTCGTCTTCAACATTAAAAAATTACCACCTCACTTTAGAATTCACCAGCAATCCTGCCTGGTATGCAGTGCAGGCATTGCCTTACCTGATGGAATATCCTTACCAGTGTTCAGAGCAAACCTTCAATCGTTTTTACTCAAATGCGCTGGCAAGCAATATTGCGAATTCCAATCCAAAGATCAAACAGGTATTTGATCAGTGGAGAAATATGAATTCGGATGCATTGCTTTCCAACCTGGAAAAAAACCAGGAATTAAAATCGCTGCTATTGCAGGAAACACCGTGGGTTTTACAATCGCAGGATGAAACAGAAAGAAAGAAACGCATTGCACTTTTATTTGACCTCAATCGCATGAGCAATGAAATGGATGCTGCTGTAACCCGTTTGCAGCAACTTCAAACTTCCAATGGAGGATGGTCCTGGTTTGCCGGCGGACCTGATAACCGTTATATCACGCAATACATCATTTCAGGAATTGGTCATTTGCAACACTTAAATGTTGCTACTGTTAAGGAAAGAACAAGCAGCATGCTGGAACGTGCTGTACCTTATCTCGATGACCGCATGCAGGAAGATTATGACAACCTGTTGAAATACAAAGTGAAATTAGATCAGGATAATCTCAGCTATTACACAGCACATTTTTTTTATGCAAGAAGTTATTTCACCGGAATTCCGGTAGCAGAAAAAAACAAAAAGGCTTTTGATTACTTCAAATCCCAAATGCAAAAGTACTGGACAAAGCAGGGCATCTATTCACAGGGAATGACCGCTCTTGCACTGCATAGGTTTGATGATAAGAAGACTCCTGCAGCGATCATTAAATCATTAAAAGAGAATTCCATCACCAATGAAGAACTCGGCATGTACTGGAAAAATAATAGTGGTGGCTACTACTGGTATGAAGCTCCGATAGAAACACAGGCATTGCTGATAGAAGTTTTTGATGAAGCAGCCAATGACCAGGTTTCTGTTGACAACATGAAACTGTGGTTGTTAAAGCAAAAACAAACCAGTGATTGGAGAACAACCAAAGCTACTGCAGAAGCTGTTTACGCATTGCTCCTTCGCGGCAGTACCTGGCTGATGAATGAACCGGAAATAACAATTTCACTTGGGAAAACGGTGGTTGATTTGTCAAAGCAATCTTCACAGGCCGGAACAGGTTACTTTAAAACTTCCTGGAAAGAAAATGACATCAGTGCTCAAATGGGAAATATCAGCGTTACCCGCAAAAGCAGTGACAATGGTATTAGCTGGGGAGCTGTGTATTGGCAATACTTCGAACAACTCGATAAGATCACCGCATCTGCAACTCCGCTTTCTTTACAGAAGAAATTATTCCTGCAGGGCAACAGTGCAACAGGTCCGGTGATTGAACCTATCACGGCAACTACATCGCTGAAACCCGGTGACCTGGTGAAAGTGCGCATCGAATTGCGCGTGGACCGCGACATGGAATATGTTCACATGAAAGACCTGCGTGCTGCGTGCTTTGAACCATTGAACGTTTTGAGTGAATATAAATGGCAGGATGGCCTGGGCTATTATGAAGAAACAAAAGATGCCAGCACCAATTTCTTCTTCGACCATTTACGAAAAGGAACGTATGTGTTTGAATATCCTTTGCGGGTGCAATTGAAAGGTGATTTCTCCAACGGTATCACCTCCATACAATGTATGTATGCCCCGGAGTTTACCAGTCATTCAGAAGGTGTCAGAGTGACGGTGAAATAATTACCAGGTTCATAAAAAAATTGCCGCCAAAACAGGAAGGCTCAAAGTTTCACATTCATTTCATGGTGATCCTTTGAGCCTTAGTGCCCCTTAGTGGCAAAATAAATGCTTAAACGTTTTGAAGTCATCCTGAACTTGTTTCAGGATCTCTTCCTTATCTAAAATCAATCCGTGCCCGTTTTCTCCCGAACAACATTGCGCAACCATTTCACCATTGAAAATAAAATAACAGCAGCAATCATCGCAGCCACAAAAAGAATCAGGAAGTAATCTTTCTTATCAGGAAATTTATCCCAGAAAGTAGCCATCAATCCCGAAATTTTTCCTGCAATAGAATTGATCAGGAACCATGCGCCCATCATCAATGCAGTAAGACGTGGTGGTGATAATTTGGAAACCATCGACAACCCAATAGGACTGATCAACAATTCACCAATCGTAAAAATTGCATACGTTCCTATCAGCCAAAGCATATGCGTTTTGTCCTCGTAAATATTGGTTGACATAACAGCAAAAACCATGATCAGTGATGACAATCCCGCAAGGATCATCCCAATGCCGATTTTCGCAGGAGTGGATGGTTCTTGTTTTCTTCTTCTTAACCATCCAAAAAACCAGATTGCAATCAAAGGCGTAAACAATACAATGAAGAAAGGATTGACAGATTGATACAATTCCGGGGAAATCAATTTTTTTTCTTCACCCGGTGCAGGCCATTGATCCTTGGGCAGGTTTTGCAGGTAAGGATCTACGCCCCTTGTTTGAATAGTATTTCCATTTTCATCCAGCACAGCCGCAAAAGTGCCATCTACTTTCGTTACCTCCACCGTATCAGCAGTAACAGTCTGAAGCATTCCGAATGGCTTCGTCCACACTACTCCTGATTCAGGCATGTTGCGGTCCGTATAAGTCTGAGCCCAAATGGTTAAACCGGTGCTGTTCTGATTATAGATCACCCAAAAAACAATGGATACTGCAAAAAATGCCAGCAGTGCACCCAATCCTCTTTTGTCCTCTTTGGAGGCACGGATCAAAAGCCCGCCATAAAAAACAATAATGGGTACGCAGGCAAACATGAAGGCATCATTAGACTTCGTTCCAAAAATGGTTGACCCTATGATAGAGCTTATATTCCAGCCCAAAATACCTGCAAGAACCGCCGGAAGAAATACGGAAGCAAGTATTTTACTGATGGGCATGTCTTCTTTTTGCAAAGGCTTCTTGACATCACCACTTACAATTTTATCATCTTTAAAGTTGATTCCAAATATGATCAGTGCGATGATCATCCCGACGCCGGCTGCTGCAAAAGCATATCCCCAGCCATAGTAATTGCGCAAATAGGCCGCTACAAAATTGCAGAAGAATGCACCGATGTTAATTCCCATATAAAAGATACCGTATGCCGCATCCTTTTGGGGTTTTAAATCATCAGCAGAGTATATGTTACCAAGCAGCGTGGAAATATTCGGTTTGAAAAATCCATTTCCGATTATTATACCCAGCAGGGAGAGATACATAGCAGTATCACCCGGCAACGACAAACCAAGATAACCCAAAGCCATCAGTGAACCTCCGATCAGGATTGATTTCCGATAACCCAGGTAACGGTCGGCAATCAAGCCCCCGATAAATGGAGTGAGATATACCAATGCAATAAAAGAACCTACAATATCTGCCGCATTTGCATTGTCCAGACCTTTTCCGTTATTACCCGTCGGATCAATCAGGTATAAAAAAAAGATTCCTACCATCAGGTAATAACCAAAACGTTCCCACATCTCGGTAAAAAACAAAATATACAATGCTTTGGGATGACTCTTTTTAATGGCAGTTTCAGACATGGTAATTTTTTTGATTCGTGGTAAAAATAGAAGAATTATTGGAAAAGGGGAAGCTGTATCGACATACCGCATTTACAACCACATTGCTCTAATCCGCTTTACCTAAACAACAAAACATGGATATGAACAATCGTACCTATTTAAATGAATTCCCATCCAAGAGATCATTAGGATTTAACATCTATAGAAACTGGAATAAAAGTTTATCATGCTGAGTCACGAAGCATCTGTTGAGTTTTTTCAGCAGCTTTGAGTGTATCCTCATCAATTTTACAATTATCACTGTACCAACTTAACTATACTGTTGAGAATTTTGGAGCTCCTGGGACTAACAACATGCGATTCAAAAACATATTTCAAGTTGATTTTTAAATATTCAATATTGGATAAATCATTCAGAAAGGGTATTACTCTGTCAATAAATTCAAAGTCTAAATCTTCGATAAATTCCTGCTTACCTGTTGAATTCAATTCTATCCAGGGTCTATACTTGGGATTAAAATTTCCTATGTTTCCAAACAGGTGCCATTTGGTATCATTAGGAATTCCTTTAGGTGTTTCAATGTCGCAATAATAGGTGCCAAAATCAATAAAAAATGCTTCTTGTAATAAAGTATGCTTCCTAAATTTAATCAGAGAAATTACTCCATTATTTTTTCTATAGAATACATTTCCGTTTTTTTTAAAACCGAAGACAGAAAGCAACTTATTTAGATGATCCAAAAATTTCTTTTATAACATTCTCTCAATCATTTTTTTCTCAAAGTCTATATCAATAACTTTAACTGTTAGGTCTGTTTTGAAATACTATTTATTTTTAGCCGGCAGTTGGAATGGGTGTTCGACATTGTAGTATAATGAAGCAATAAAATCACCCCGGGGCCCCTCAAGGGGCGCCTCTCTCCTAATCCCTTCTGTCGCTTCGTACCAAAATTTTAGCTTATTTCAATTTAAAACAATCTTCAATGCGGCGATAGAAAGGTTAAGGTGTGAGGAGCCCCTTGAGGGGCCTGGGGTGACGTTCGCTATTCCAACTTTTTATCAATACTCAAGTCCATAGATTGTTCAGTGGCGCTATAAAATTTGTCGTACACTCGTTCATTTCAAAACATACTCTTAAAATCACAAATTCCCCTTAATCCACTCCGCCATCCTGCTGTACAGATAGAACCTTGTATTCCCTCCGTATATCCCATGGTTCTTATCAGGAAAAGTCATTTGGTCAAACACTACATTGTTCTCATACAATTTTTTCAGGAAGACCGCTGTATTCTGGTAGTGAACATTGTCATCCGCCAACCCTGCTACAAGCAGGAAGTTGCCTTTTATTTTGCTCGCATACGTAACCGGTGAACCATCAACGTATCCTTTTTCATTTTCCTTATTGTCGCGCATGTAGCGTTCGGTATAGATGGTATCGTAGAACCGCCAGTCACTGACAGGTGCAACAGAAATGCCTGCTTTAAAAATTTCATTTCCCAAACCCATACACAATGCGGAAAGATAACCGCCGTAACTCCATCCAAATATGCCGATACGCGCTTTATCCACGTAAGGCAGTGATCCGAGGTACTTCGCTCCTTCTATCTGATCAAGAGGTTCGTATTTACCGAGTTGGAGATAGGTCATCTTACGGAATTCTTCGCCCCGTGCACCGGTGCCACGGTTGTCGATACAGGCTACTACATATCCCTCCTGCGCCAGAAATTGGTGAAACATATAATTGTAGCTGCCCCATTGATCCATCACTTCCTGGCTGCCCGGACCGCCGTATTCCGTCATGAATACAGGATACTTTTTGTTGCTGTCAAAATTCCAGGGCTTTATCATCCAGCCGTTTAATTGCACACCTTCAGAAGTAGTGAAAGTGAAAAATTCTTTTTTGCTTAATGGATAGGTTTTTATTTTTTCTTTCAATTCGCTGTTGTCTTCCAGTTCACGTACTACTTCTCCCTTTTTCCCGTACAGTGTGTAATCTTCCGGATTATTGCCATCCGAGTGTGTCACCATCATATAGGTGAAAGAAGTATTGAATTCCGCATCGTTCCACCCATGATCCATCGTGAGTTGCTTTTTCTTCTTTCCATCAAACGACATTTCATACACATACCTTTCCATTGGGGAAACTTCAGCAGATTGGTAATAGATTTTTTTGTTCTTCTCATCCATTCCATAGAAATCAGTTACATCCCAGTTGCCTTTTGTTACCTGCAGCAGTTTTCCATCACTCACATTTCCAATGTAAATTTGATTGTAGCCATCCATCTCACTCATCCAGATGAAATTCTTGTTAGCATTGAAAAACTCAAGGTGATCGTTGATTTCGAGGTAGCGTTTATTTTCTTCCTGAAACATCACACTTGTTTTTCCCGTAGTGGCATCTGCAAGCAATAACTCCAGTTTATTCTGCCAGCGGTTCATCCTGAATACGCACAGCTTATTAGCATCCTGCGTCCATTTGATGCGGGGAATGTATTGATCAGTTGCGGTACCAATGTCAACGGGCACGTAGTGGTTAGTGCTCACGTCATAAATATGAATGGTGACCACTGAATTTTTCTCTCCCACTTTCGGATATTTGTAGATATAGTTTTCAGGATACAACCCTTTGAAAAACTGAACCGTGTACTCCGGAACTTCCCTTTCATCGAACCTGTAATAGGCAATGTGCTTGCTGTCGGGCGACCATTGATAGGCCTGAGCAAATGAAAACTCTTCCTCATACACCCAGTCGGTGATGCCATTGATGATGGCATTCTTCTTACCATCTCTGGTTACCTGTATTTCATTTCCGGAAGCAAGATCTTTATAAAACACATTGTTGTCGCGGACAAACGCGACCTTACTTTTATCAGGAGAAAAAGAAGGATTTTGTTGCTTTCCACCGTTGGAAAGCGCCTGTAATGTTTTTGAGGCACGGTCATACACAAACCAGGCAGCGCGCGAAGAGTGACGGTAAATACGTTCAGCACCTGTTTCAAACAATATCCGTTCTTCATCTTCACTGAATTGATAATCTTCCGGATTGATGGCACTGGAAGAGTCTTTTGGAATTAATTTTTTACCGAGTGCAATAGTGTCAGTTATCCTTCCTGTTTGATAGGAATATACCACGAAATTGCTATTCCCATTTGCATCCTCTTCAATGGCACTGTAATGTTCACCGTCCTGCATGGAAGTGAATCCATCGACCGATTTTCCGGCAAATGAATATTTCTTCCAGATATCTTCTATGGTGAGTTTGGATTGTGCGGTGGCAAACTGCCAGGTGAGTGCAATAAATAAAAAGAGACAGCTACGTTTCATTTAGAATAGTTTGAAACAAAAATAAAGGAATGAGCGACATTCTGAAAGAGTATAAATTCTTTCAGGCACGACAATTGAAATTGCTTTTTTAAAATCTACTACTATGAAATGGATCGGAAGAAGAGGAAGTGGCAACGTAGACGATCGCCGCGGCATGGGTGGGCAATTGGCAGTTGGAGGTGGTGTGCTGGGTGTGGTTTACCTGATCATCCAATTCTTTATCAGTGGAGACCCTTCTGACCTCCAGCAACAGCTTCAAAATATTAATCAACCTGGTGTCGCTACCGAGCAGACTGCTGCGGATGATTCCATGGCTCAATTTGTTTCCGTTGTGCTTGCTGATTGTGAAGATGTATGGAATAAAATTTTTCAGCAACAGGGGAAGACTTACCAGGAACCGACACTGGTATTATTCACCAACAGCACACAGTCAGGGTGCGGATTTTCCAGTGCTGCAACAGGTCCGTTTTATTGCCCTGAGGATAATAAAGTGTACCTGGATCTTTCATTCGCACGCGAACTTCACAACAGGTTTGGCGTCTCTGGAGATTTTCCTATTGCGTATGTAGTAGCTCACGAAGTTGGCCATCATGTCCAATATCTTCTTGGTACTGCAAATAAGGTGAGGCAATTGCAACAACAGGGAGGCGAAAAAGAAGCGAACAGGCTTTCGGTAGCAATGGAACTGCAGGCTGATTTTTATGCTGGTGTATGGGCCCATTATAACCAGCAGCTCAATAAAGCGCTTGACCCAGGTGACATTGAAGAAGCTTTAAATGCTGCCAATGCTATTGGCGACGACCGGTTGCAAAAACAATCGCAGGGATACGTGGTACCCGATGCTTTTACCCATGGCACTTCTCAGCAAAGGATGTACTGGTTTAAGAGAGGTTTTGAAACCGGAGATATTAGCAAGGGTAACACTTTTGCCGAAATGAACCTTTAAGTTTTTCTGCTTATTTCTTATGAATGGTGTGGTTAATATTCCTCAATCACTTATATTGATTGGGTAAAATCCACACATTCCCTTTTACTATCTTTTGTTTCCCTGGGTGTTTTGAAAAGAGTTTAATAAATTTCCACCAACGCTTGCCCTAAAGCTCCATGCATAGTGAACTTTTTTTTGACAACGAACCCCAAACTAATCCGGAGTCGTCAGTAAGGTAAGGTGTTAAGTAATACGTCATTTCCAAGGAGCTTCAGGAGACCGAAAAAAGCATCTCATACTTCTGTCAAGGCTTCCTCGTTTTCCTCGCATGCAACACTTAAATTCCTAAAGTGGTCTAATCTTTCTAATTTTAATCAATGAAGTTCTTTTCGCTGCGCTCTATCGGTTTAGCTCTATGGGTGCTTTTTGCAACACCCTTGCTTCTGCATGCTGTTGAATACCCACCTTCGGTAACTCCTTCCGGCCAGCTGCGATTCATCGAAAATAAAAAGCAGTGGGTTGAAAATATTCTTTACAATGCCAAAGTATGGGGAGGAGATCTCTTTCTTGAAAAAAATGCGCTTACCTACTACCTCTTCAACCCGGAAGATTTAAAAAAAGTACACCATCAGCACGATACCACCTCCTTCATACTCCATGCACATGCCTTCAAAGAGGTTTTTGTGAATGCCAATGAAAACGTTCAAACTACTGCGCTTTCACCTTCCTTGTATTTCTTTAACTATTTCATCGGTAACGATCCTTCGCGATGGGCTACAGAGGTGAAAGATTATGCACAGGTGAGCTACAATGAATTGTACAAAGGGATTGATATGAATGTATATGCTTATGGCCCCAACCTCAAATACGACTTAATTGTGGAACCTAATGCAGATGCCGGCCAGGTACAAATTCAATACATCGGTGCCGATAAATTATCGCTCCAAAACGGAAACCTCATCATTGCTACTTCTATAGGAGCTTTCACAGAACAAAAACCCTATGCCTACCAGGTAATAGATGGGGTAAAGGCAGAAGTATCCTGCAAGTTTCAACTGAAAGGAAACAACCTCACATTTTCCATCGATAAAAATTACAACCGCTCATTACCACTTATTATTGACCCGACACTTATTTTTTCAACCTATACAGGAAGCACTGCCGACAACTTCGGCTTTACTGCTACCTATGATGCTGCAGGGGCAATGTATCTCGGTGGTTTGGTACATGGTGCCGGTTACCCGGTAAGCACTGGTGCGATTCAAATCAATTATGGAGGCGGACAGGATATCTTCAACCAGCAATACGCCTGCGACATGAGCATTACCAAAATAAGCGGTGCAGGTAATGCGATGATCTGGTCTACCTATCTTGGAGGAAGCCATAATGAAACGCCACACAGTTTATTTGTGGATAATAGCGGAAACCTCCTAATTTATGGCAGAACATTCTCCAACAATTTTCCAACGGTAGCCGGTTCTTATGACGTAGGTTCCAATGGAAGTGCAGACCTTGTAGTTTGTAAAATCAATGCTGCCGGAAATGCATTGCTTGCTTCAACTTATATAGGAGGAAGCAGCGCTGATGGTGTTAATTACAATGTGGCTGAACCGGTGCAGGGACAATTGAAAGTAAATTACGGAGATGATGCGCGGGGAGAAATAATTGCCGATGATAATAATAACGTGTATGTTGCTACCTGTACCGAATCGGCAAATTTTCCGGTTACTGCTAATGCTTTTCAAACCAACTTCGGTGGCGGACAGGATGGTTGCGTGTTTAAATTAAGTGCTGATCTTTCTACACTGCTTTGGTCGTCTTTCATCGGCGGATCAAATGATGATGCCTGTTATTCGCTCGATGTTTTTAATAACGAAGTATACACCAGTGGGGGAACCATGAGCAGTAACTTTCCTTCCACTTCAGGTGCGCTTCACAATACTTATCTTGGCGGAGAATCAGATGGTTTTGTAGCACACATCAATTCCGACGGCTCCTCTTTGTTGCAATCTTCTTTCATTGGCACCTCTGAAGCCGACCAGGTTTATTTTATCAAGCTGGATGGAACTTCCAACGCGTATTTTGTGGGGCAAACTCATGGATCCTATCCGGTTACAAGTGGTGTCTACAGTAATACCAACAGCGGGCAATTCATTCATAAGCTTGATCCGTCGCTAAGCACTACCATCTATTCCACGGTATTTGGAAATGGAAACGGTGCACCCAATATTTCTCCTACTGCATTCCTGGTGGATACCTGCGAAAATATATATGTGTCTGGATGGGGTGGGGCTGTAACAGTTGACTGGCCCCAGTTTACCATGAATATGCTGAACATGCCGCTTACCACAAATGCACTTCAGTCAACTACAGATGGCAATGATTTTTATTTGGCTGTTTTCAAGAAAAATATGACACAGCTGATGTACGCTACCTACTTCGGTGGATATGGTGCACCCGGAAGTGATTTGGCGACAGAACATGTAGATGGAGGCACCAGCAGGTTCGACAAAAACGGCATTGTCTATCAGGCTGTGTGCGCAGGATGTCTCGGCACTTCCCTTACTCCTACCACACCTGGCGCGTGGAGTGAAGTGAATGGCAGTTTCAATTGTAATGAACTCGGATTTAAAATGGAGATCAACCTTTTTGTAGTAACAGCAGACCTTGCTGCTTTTCCCAATTCAACAGGTTGTGTACCTCTTACGGTGAACTTCACCAATAACAGTGTGAATGCAACCTCCTATTTCTGGGACTTTGATGATGGCACAACTTCTTCAGGCACTAATCCAACGCATACCTTCACCGATACCGGAACATTTCAGGTGATGCTGATTGCGACCGATCTTACAGCCTGCGTACCGATCGACACCGCATACACTACGGTAATAGTTTATAATACTACCGTAAATGCAAGCTTTACTACCACGCTCACCGATTATTGTGATTCTTTAAAAATAGATTTTGCTGCAAATACGAGCGGAACAGTTACTTCTTTTTCATGGGACTTTGGGGACGGAACTACAGCAACAGGCCAGAATACCACACATACCTACACCATACCAGGAATGTATACAACGTCCTTAATAGTAAGTGATCCTCTTTCCTGCAACCTCTTTGATACAATTACCCAAGTGATTGATTATACCCATGTGCTGATTGCAGAAGTCAGCAATGCTGACCTCTTCGGTTGTCCGCCTTTTACTGCAAACTTCTTCAATTCCGGTTATGGTGGTATCACTTTTTTCTGGGATTTTGGAGATGGTCAATCATCCACTGAACCAAGCCCGTCACATATTTATCCGACACCAGGAATTTATAATGGCATGATGATTATTGCAGATCCTGCGGCGTGCAATCCATTTGACACAGCATTCTTTACGGTCACCGTTTTGCCTTATCCACCTTCTGCAGCATTCACCGCCGATCCTACCGTGATACAGGATTATGTTTCAGAAGTTCACTTTACCAATCAGTCAACCGGCGCTCTTTTTTACACCTGGAACTTTGGTGATGGAACAACAAGTGATGAAGTAAATCCGTCACACACCTATTTACTGAGCGGAGACTATCTTGCTTGCCTTACTGCTAATAATGAAGGTGGTTGCCCCGATGAAACCTGCCAGTTGATACAGGTGAGGTTGTTGCCGGTAGTAGATGTTCCGAATGCATTTTCGCCAAATGGAGACGGACAAAATGATGTGCTGTATGTGCGGGGGCAGGATATAACAACACTTGGTTTTAAAGTTTTCAATCGCTGGGGGGAATTGGTATTTGAAACCAATAACATCAACAATGGATGGAATGGAATTTACAAATGCGTACAACAGGAGATGGAAGTCTACGTGTGGACCCTGTCAGCAACTTTCAGCGATGGTACAGCAAGTGTGCGGAGTGGCAATGTGACTTTATTGAAATAAAAAATCTGATCGAAAAAAATAGATGACCCGCCATACCTGCATATTGTTTTTATTTCTTGCCGTAGCATATCACCTGCAGGCGCAGGACATTCATTTCTCGCAATATTATTCTACACCCTTAACCATCAACCCTTCTTATACCGGTAGTTTTAGCGGCGACTATCGTGCAGGATTGAATTACCGGCAGCAATGGGGAACTGTAACAGTGCCCTACAAGACATTTGATTTTTATGGAGATATGTCATTCAATAAAAATTTTCTGCACCGTAATTATTTTTCCGCAGGCCTTTT
Source organism: Chitinophagales bacterium (assembly GCA_039919825.1). Taxonomy (GTDB): domain Bacteria; phylum Bacteroidota; class Bacteroidia; order Chitinophagales; family UBA10324; genus JACCZZ01. Next base: position 14,150 of record JBDSEW010000292.1, read on the forward strand.
CCTGGTAAGTGATCGTGCCGGCGATGGAGATCTTTCAGTGAATAAAATCATGGCTTCCGGCTCATATCACCTGAGCTTTGATGACGACAAAACCAATTTTCTTTCCTTTGGCATCCAGGCCGGATTTGTTCAGAAGTCGGTGAACTTTTCCAAATTCTATTTTGACAATCAATGGGCCGACGCCGGTTTTGACCTGGGTTTGCCCAGTGGAGAAAACTACACGGCACAACAAACGAGTTACCCTGATGTGAATATAGGTATCTCCTACTCTTACAGTGGTTCAGAAAAAATTTCCTTTTATAGTGGGCTCGCTTTTTATCATCTCTTCAGGCCGAGTGATTCCTTTTATGGAAATGCGGAAAACCACCTGGGTATACGTCCCGCTGTCAATGCAGGAGCAGTCATAAAATTAACTGACCAGGTGTATGTATATCCAAGCGTGATATACATGTCGCAGAAGAAAGCACATGAATTTCTTGCAGGAAGCATGCTGAGCTATGAATTGAACACCGAAAGCTCCAACCAATTGTTTGCAGGGCTTTTTGCAAGATTCGGAGATGCTATAATTCCCGCCATCGGCTACCAGTTTGAACACTGGAGGGCAGTGTTGAATTATGATGTAAACACGTCTTCCTTAAAAACTGCCTCCGGCGGAAAAGGTGCCTTTGAGGTTTCATTCGTGTATATTGGCTGGTATAAAAAGCCAAGAGGTAATGTGATTGATTTACCTTGTCCGCGCTTCTGAATACTATTTAGGTCTGAATTAAGCATTGAATATTGAATATTCAACACTCTATATTCAACACTCATTGGATTAGAATCCACTCACATCACTTCATGATTTATAGAATAGTAACAACCTGCATTTTACTCCTGCTTCCATGGGCATTTTTTTCTTGCCGGAACAGCGGAAATAATTTGGAAACAATGGAAAACAAACTTTCAAAAGTAAAAATCGGCATGACCTTCATTGAAGTATTAGAAGTTGCAGGCATTCCAGATGAAAAAATAAATGTGGGAGTTACAACGGATCCATTCGGCCTTCAAACCAAAACGGAAGAATGGCATTATGGTGAAAACCAATTGATCATTATTGTAAACGATACGGTGAATGGGATTGATTTGGATGTGCAAAGAACCTATCAGAAAATTCAGCACATTATTGATTCTGCGAAGGCGGCTGGGGATACGTCGGTAATGATACAGCAGATTCAGTAACGTCTTCGCGCAATGCCCCGTAGAGACGCCATGCATGGCGTCTCTACAATCGTTTCAACAATCCCTTCATTTTTTTCTTCTCCCAATCATAACTACATTGTTCCATGACCTTTGAATTTCGTGCACACAAACCGAAAGCTTATCTGTGGTTTGCAGTTTCATTGCTGGTCATCATCATGCTGAATGCATTGTTTATCCAGGCGCTTC
>JBDSEW010000353.1:0-38556 GCA_039919825.1 Chitinophagales bacterium
CACAGAAGCCCGTCAGAAATTAGCCAGGGTTAAACCAGCAACACTTGGTCAGGCGAGCCGGATAAGCGGTGTGTCACCAAGTGATATTTCGGTATTAATGGTGTACATGGGAAGATAGTTGATTAAAAGCCTGAATTTAAATAACCATTATGGTTTGATTATTAATTGTTTATAATTTTTGTAACTCTTGAAATATGAATTTGTATTATATCTTTTTTAATGTATCCCAATGGGCCGGAATTCATAATTCAACTGAAATGCTTGACTCATGATGTACCACTATAAACTAAAGTTTCCCCTTCAAATCCGGTTTGTTGACCTGGATTCACTGGGTCATGTCAATAACTCAAACTATCTCACCTATTTCGAGATTGCTCGAATTCAGTATTTTGAAGAGATTATCGCTGAAGGAAGGGTGAACTGGAAAAAGGAAGGTATCATCCTTGCAAAGGCAATAATTGATTTCAGAGAACCCATAAGCACTTACCTCAATTATTTTATCTCCATCTGCTGCTCCCGCATAGGCACCAGGAGCTTCGACTTCAATTACCTGATTACAAAGGATGAAGGAAATGAATCAGTCATAATTGCTGAAGGGACTACCGTTATGGTGTGTTTCGATTACGAATCTCAGCAAACGATTACCATGAAAGCTGAATGGCGGGAGGCGATCAATAAGTTTGAGGGGAGAAAATTATAGGATGGAAGTGCAGTTTCCTTGAACATAGTTCTGTCATAAATCACGAAGTGCATGGAGTTCTCCAATTTGTTTGATTGTCCTGATTTACTCCATGACTTTTGGTACACCACCTATATTAGTCATTGATCCCCTAATCCACCGGCTTCTTAGCGGTAGCATAAAAACTAAAGCATTATCTTCAAATTCGCTTAATGGCCTAAACCAACTTACAAAATGAAAAAGCTCCTTTTAGTATTTTTTGCAATAAGCGCTTTGTTGATGGGATGTGCAAAGATACCTATTGAGTCGGTTCAGCTGAGCGACGCAATTATGATGGAAGGTACGCGCATGCACCATGCCAATATCGGTTTGCTAAATGATCTCTTTAATGAAAACAAACAACAGGTGAGTGATTTTATTGTAAAGGATTACCTACCTGAACTGGTCAAAAACTTTTCTGCAATGGTAGCACCTGAAGATATTAATGCCGCCAATCTTCCTGATATATTGCTTGCAATTATTCCCCAGATCACGGAACGACGCGACGCCATGATACAGGCGTTGGAAGAGCAACGGCTAAAACTGGAAAGCAAGATGAATGCTGAATACCAGGTGTACTACGATGCATCTATAACCCTACGCAGCTTGCTGCAGTCTGCGGCTGAAGTGGATAAAGAAAGAGCAGCGCTGAATGACCGGATAAAACAGCTCAGTGGCGAAAAAATTGATTTGAACAAGATTGAACATACCATAGATGAATTTATCACGAAGGCTGGAAGCCCTGACAGCATCCAGGGTGCCATCCTTGACCTCGATACCAGGATCACCGAAATCCTTAATCAACAAAAATGAAGCTATGCCCGACTTTAAAAAAATAGCAGAAGCCGCTGCGGCAAAAACAGATGAACAATTTGCAGAAAAAATTTCCAGTCTCATACGGTTGCATGGCCCCGAGTTACTTGAGCTAATGGATGAAACGGGTATTGACCGCACTGCTTTATCACAGGTGCTCAATGTGTTGCAGAAGACCACCCTTTCGAACCAGCAAAAGGCTGAAGCCATCAAAAAGGTAAATAACGGACTGGGTTTTTTGATCGGTGTTTCAGAAAAGCTTTTGTTGTAACAAGGATATTGGGTTTCTCACTCCAATCAAGGCAAAGGAAAAATATCTTTTGGAGAATACCTGCTATTTGAATTAAGGGTATTTTATAGTTGCTGGTGCCAAATAAAATTTCAGCAGGGAGCAATAGAAGGTTTTTAATTTGCGCAGGACATTTTATAACCAGTCAAAGTAATGATAAGTATGCAAGTTTTATCTTCGCAAATCTTTTAATAACCCGCATCAATAATGCCTACTACCATCTTCATCACTGGTGCTACCTCAGGTTTCGGTTACGCCATTGCCCGCATATTTGCGCAGCACCAATACCGCATCGTCATCACTGGTAGAAGAACAGAAAGGCTGCAGGCTGTAGCGGAGAAATTAAGAAAAGAGTTTAATGTTAAAGTACTTGCACTCAATTTTGATGTTCGTGACAAGAATACCGTAAATAGTGCTATAGCATCAATGCCGGACGAATGGAAAAACAACATTGACATTCTTATCAACAATGCGGGTTTGGCTGCTGGATTGGATTTGATTCAGGATGGCTCGACTGAGGATTGGGATCAGATGATAGATACGAATGTGAAAGGATTGCTGTATGTGACCAAAGCAATTGTTCCATTTATGATTGCGAATCAGCAGGGTCATATTTTCAACATGGGTTCACTTGCAGCAAAAAATGTTTATGAAAAGGGAAATGTTTATTGCGCATCTAAGTTTGCAGTGGATGCCCTCTCACAAAGTATGCGCATCGATTTGCTGAAGCACCGCATTAAAGTAACCACCATTCATCCGGGTGCAGTTGAAACAGAATTTTCCAATGTTCGCTTTAAAGGAGATGAAGAAAGAGCAAATGCGGTTTATAAAGGTTATCAGCCATTGGTAGCGGATGATATTGCAAACGTTGTTTTTTACTGTGCAACGCTTCCGGCACATGTCTGTATCAATGAGCTATTAATTTCTCCTGTTGCACAGGCCAATCCATTTTATCTGGATAGAAAGGTTTAAAATCTCCTATCTTCAATTGACAATTCAGTAAGTAATAATCTCATGCGCATTCTGCACACTGCTGACTGGCACCTTGGTAAACGCCTTGAAAATTTCTCCCGGTTAAACGAGCAGGAAGAAGTGCTGGAAGAGATCTGCAATATTGCAGAACAGCAGGCGGTAGATGTAGTCTTAATTGCAGGTGATCTGTTCGATACATTCAATCCGTCCACAGAAGCGGTTGAATTGTTTTACAAAACTGTAAAACGCCTTGCCAATAACGGATCACGTGCAGTTGTTGCCATTGCAGGAAATCATGACTCACCCGAACGCATCGAAGCGCCTGATCCGCTCGCACGTGAATGTGGAATTATCTTCGCTGGTTTTCCAAATTCCATAGTCAAACCATTTTCAATCAAAAATGGAATTGAAGTAACAAAAAGCGATACCGGCTTTTTAGAATTAAAACTTCCCTTGTCTGATTTTCCCCTGCGGTTGTTATTGACTCCTTATGCCAGTGAATTGAGATTGAAATCATTTTTTGGTACGGATGATACAGAAGTAGCTTTGCGAAAACTTTTGCAACAACACTGGCAGCAGTTGGCTGCAACCTACTGCGATGAAGAGGGAGTAAATATGCTGGTGGCACATCTTTACCTGATGAAAAAAGATGCGCCTGCTCCGGAAGAACCGGATGACGAAAAACCGATTCTTCATTTGGGCGGAGCACAGGCTATCTATTCAGAAAATATTCCTTCGCATTTGCAGTATGTTGCACTCGGCCATCTTCACCGCAAACAAGTGATAGATATTAGCCCTTGCCCGGTAATTTATAGCAGCAGCCCGCTGGCATATAGTTTCAGTGAAGCCAATCAGCAGAAATATGTAATGCTGATTGATGCTTCGCCAGCAGCAAGTGTTAAGATTCAGGAAATTCCATTAAAGAAAGGGAAACGCCTGTTGCGATTTCGTTCTGAAAAAATATCGGATGCAATTGACTGGCTGAAAGAGCACCGGGATGCATTGGTTGAAATTACGATGGTGATGGAAAATTTTCTGACGGCCGAAGAAAGGAAGCAGTTGTATGCTGTTCATCCTTTCATCATCAACATTATTCCTGAAGTAAAGAATGGAATGTCAGAAAACAAGGTGACTGCCAATCCCGATATCACTAAAAATATCAACGAGCTGTTCAACGATTATTTTAAACACCGTACTGGTCAGCAGCCTAATGAAAATATTTTAAACCTGTTTAAAGAACTGCTTGCGGCAGACGAGCGTGTATGATACCTGTCAGTCTCACATTGCAGGGGATATATTCCTATCAGCAAAAGCAAACCGTCAATTTTGAGCCGCTTACCAACGCCGGAATATTCGGCATTTTCGGATCGGTAGGAAGTGGCAAGTCCACTATCCTGGAAGCTATCTCATTTGCTTTATACGGGGAAACAGAACGTTTGCACAAGAGAGATGACCGGGCATATAATATGATGAACCTGAAATCAAAAGAAATGAATATTGATTTCATTTTTAAAACGGGAGCGAATGCTCAGGAATATCGCTTTGTGGTTAAGGGAAAACGCAACAACCGGAATTTTGATAAAGTAACTACCCTTGACCGGACAGCTTACAAAAAAGTAAATGCGGGCTGGGAACCCATCAATGTAAATTCCACAGAAGATATTTTACAACTGAGCTATGAAAATTTCCGTCGTACGATAATTATTCCACAAGGCAAATTCCAGGAATTTCTGGAACTTACCGATACCGAGCGCACGCGGATGATGAAGGAACTTTTTCATCTTCAGAAATTTGAGTTATCAGATAATGTATCCGTGATTGAACAGCGCACCAATGAACAACGCATTCGCCTTGAAGAGCGCATTCAGCATACGGGAGTGACTACGCCAGAAGAACTTTCAGCAAAAGAAAATGAGTTGACACTGATCCGTGAACATCTGAAAAGCAATCAATTGATGATTACGGAAAAGAAAAGAACGGAACAGTTGTTTGCACAATTAAAAAATCAATTTCTGCGTATTGCAGAACAGCGTGAAGCCTTTCGTCTCCTTCAGCAGCAGGAACCTGAAATGAATACGCTTGAGCAACGGATCAACAGGTATGAATTCTGTCACTTGCATTTTAAACCGCTATTCGACAGAAGAAAAGAACTCCAACAGGATACAGCTAAACAAACGATTCTTTTAGATCAGCAAAAGCAGTTGCAGCAGGAAAAAGAGCAGGAATTGGGCATAAAGGAAAAGCAATATCCTGAAGTGAAGAAGGCGTTTGAAAACAGACCGCAGCTTAAGGAACGAAGCGACGAATTAGAGAAAATAATACTCCTGAATAAAATGGAACAGGATATGAAAATCATTATTGCGCGATTGGAGAAAGGGATGATATTCATACAAACGGTTGAAGAGGAAATTGCAGCGCTGCAGCAACAACAGGTTGATTTAACAAAGCATTTAAAGAAACAAAAAGCTCAGCTTCCTGACCTGGTAGAGCTTTCGGCAATCAGCAATTGGTTTGTACAAAAGAATGCGTTGTCCTCCATTATTGAAAATACTATCAATGAACAGAAAACGCTAAAAGAAAAATCAAAACAGTTTTTGGAAAGCAGACAGGCAGTGTTTTCTCCGGCCTTAAAAAAAATTGTACCTGAAGCTAAAGCTGATGAACCAGGAATGCTGATCGATCAATTAAAATCCGCTCTTCTATCTTCTGAACGGTTATTGCAAAATAAAGAAGATGAACTTCAGCACGTACTGCTGCAACAGGAATTGGAAGAGTATGCAACTCAATTGAAACCGGGTGAACCCTGTCCACTATGCGGAGCGATAGATCATCCGCAAATTCTTTCTGCTTCAGATGTAAAGGCAGCCGTTAAAAAAGTAAAAACAGCAAAAGAGGTACTGCAAAAAAACAATACACTCCTGTCAAAAACCATCCGGGAACTTGAGATGATTGAAAGCACTGAAACGGCGTTGTCTAATCAATTGAAGGAACTACAGCAGCGACAGGTAAAAGAAGAAGCGGTATTGCAGGAATATGATGTTAAGTTTATCTGGAGGTCCTATAGCAGTGATGATGATAGGGTAATAACCAAGCTATTTGCTCAAGCGAGGATTGATCAAAAAGTAATCAGGGAAACAGAAACTCAACTTGAAGCAATTGAAAAGCAACTAAAGGAAAAAGCGGTTCTTAAAGAAACCGGTAAAAACACAATCGATGATCTGAATATTAAACTGTCTGCCCATCATGCTCAGATTGATTTGCTGAAGGGTCAGTTAAAAGTATTGCGCATTGATGAGTACGTATCAGCAGATATGGCTGTGCTGAAGGAGGAGATCAGGCAATTAACAGAAGGGTATGCTGCTGCAGAAGTAAATTATCGGACTCTTGATCAGCAGGTTCAGCAACTTCGTAAAGCAACAGGTGAATTAAGCGGTGTAATTTCTGCCGGTCAAAATGCCCTTCGACAAGCCATGAAGATTATGACAGATACAGAGGATAGAATTTTATTGCTATCAAAAGAATCAGGGTTTAAAGAAACAGATATAGTAGAATTACTCACTACCAATCTGAATATCGAACGTTCAAAAAATTCACTCAAATTATTTCAGCAACAATTTCATACTGCCAGGCAAATGCTGGAAGAAAGTGAAAGGGATACTGCAGGCAAAATCTATGATCAGGCGGAACATCAGGAATTGAGTGAGGAAATTGCTAAGGCAACAATCTTGATGGAACAGCAGGTGCAACAAAATGCAGATATTTCAGCAGCATTAAATCAGGCTAAGCAAAATCTTGAACAGCGGGCTCTCTTAACTAAACAGCTAAACGAGGTGTTGTTGCGCTCCGCTGATATCGCTACCTTGAAGAATTTATTCAAAGCAAGCGGATTCGTAAATTATGTTTCTGCTGTTCATTTGCAGCAACTGTGCAATGCTGCCAACGAGCGATTCTACAAGCTCACGCGACAGAAATTGAGATTGGAAGTGAGTGATAGCAACAATTTCCTCGTCCGCGATTTTATGAACAACGGTCAGCTGAGAAGTGTGAAAACACTTTCTGGAGGGCAGAAATTTCAGGCAGCTTTATCACTCGCTCTCGCATTGGCCGACAGTATTCAGATTCATTCTCAGTCTAAACAGAATTTCTTTTTTCTCGATGAAGGATTTGGTTCACTGGATAACGAATCACTGGCAATGGTGTTTGAAACACTTCGGTCACTCAGAAAAGAAAATCGTATCGTGGGCATTATCTCTCACGTGCATGAAATGCAACAGGAAATTGATACCTGTTTGACTATTGTGAATGAGGAGGAAGAAGGCAGTAGAGTGGAAGCAAGCTGGTGAGGTGCTGGAAGAAAATTTTCTTTAAAATATCATTTGTGCTTATCTTGATTCCTGTTTACTAATTCCTCAAATTTGAATTACCATGTCATCACGCCGCCGCTTTCTCAAACAATCAGGGACTGCACTGCTTGCTTCTGTAAGTGTTCCTGCATTTTCATCTAACGTAAGTCTCAACGAAATCACTGCTGCAATGAAACCCCATGCACATCTTTCTGCGGAAGATTTTGCTATGGAGGAAGATTTCTGGGCATTGATTCGGGAAGCCTATACTGTTTCTGCAACCATCATCAACCTTAACAATGGTGGAGTAAGCCCTCAAACACGTCATGTGCAGGAGATGCAGTATAAGTACATTCAGATGAGTAATGAGGCGCCAAGCTATTACATGTGGCATGTACTCGATCAGGGACGGGAACCATTGCGACAGAAATTAGCTGACCTTGCCGGCTGTGATCCTGAAGAAATTGCCATCAATAGAAATGCAACGGAAGCGTTGGAAACGGTCATCTTCGGACTCAATCTTAAAGCAGGGGATGAAGTTATTCTTACTAAACAGGATTATCCTAATATGATACATGCCTGGGAACAACGGAAACAGCGTGATGGTATTAAACTTGTTTGGCTGAACCTTGAATTGCCAAAGGAAAACGATGACTATTTCGTGCAACAGTTTTCAAATGCTGTAACCGGCAAAACAAAAGTGGTGCACGTAACGCATAGGATCAACTGGAATGGACAGATTCAACCGGTGAAAAAAATTGCGGATGCTGTCAGGAAGAAAAATCCGGCGATTGAGGTGATCTCGGACTCTGCACACACCTTCGGGCATTTCGATTACAAGATTCCTGACCTGGGTTGTGATTACTGGGGCACCAGCTTGCATAAATGGCTATGTGCTCCCTTTGGTACTGGCCTGCTTGGGGTCAGGAAGGAAAAGATTTCGGGTATCTGGCCACTGTTTGCCAACGGAGATCCTCAAAGTGCCGATATCAGGAAGTTTGAAGCTCAGGGCACCCGCTCTTTCCCCGCAGAACAGGCAATCGCTTATGCAGTTGATTTTCACAATGTGATGGGCTCCCAACGCAAGGAAGCGCGGCTGCGCTATTTGAAAAATTATTGGACAGAAAAAGTAAAAGCAGTACCCAAAGTTAAATTACATACTTCACTGAAAGATGAGTATTCCTGTGCTATATGTGGTGTTTCAGTTGAAGGTGTACCAACTTTGGCTACCGTGGAATTTCTTTTCAATAAATATAAAATTCACACGGTGAATATTGAATGGGAAAATATCAAATGCGTTCGGGTAACACCGCATGTGTATACGTCTTTAAAGGACCTGGATAAACTGGTTGTTGCATTAAAAGCCCTTGCCGAAAACGGAACGGGTAAACCGTAGAGACGCAACACTTCGCGTTTCAGAAAAGACTGGAAACATCGCATTTCACAAAAGACGCGATGCATCGCGTCTCTACGATGCATAAAAAAAAATCCGTCACCAGGCGAACCTGATGACGGAGGTATATTTTTGAAACGACTATTTCACTGATGCTACGATCGCCTTGAATGCAGGCGCATCATTCATCGCAAGGTCAGCAAGTGTCTTACGATTTAACGTCACATTGCCGTTCTTGAGCTTTGAAATGAAAACGGAATAGCTCATTCCTTCTTCACGAATAGCAGCATTGATGCGGGCAATCCATAAAGCACGGTAATCACGCTTTTTCTGTTTTCTTCCCTGGTAAGCATACACCATTGATTTCTCAACGGCATTCTTGGCTACAGAGGTTACGTTTTTTCGTTTACCGAAATATCCTTTTGCCTGGCTGAACATCCGCTTGCGGCGGGCACGGGAGGCAACACTATTTACTGAACGTGGCATGTTTCAAAATTTAAAAAAAAGTCAGATCAAGAGCATTTTCTTCACATTTCCCATATTGGTAGAGTCAACCAACCCGGATTTTCCGAGTTGCTTCTTCCTGTCATGGGCCTTCTTGGTGAGAATATGGCGCTTGTAGGCTTTCTTACGTTTTACTTTTCCGGTGCCGGTAAGCGAGAAACGCTTCTTGGCACTGGAATTTGTCTTCATTTTAGGCATTACTGCAAAATTAGGGACGGCAAAGATAGTAATATTCTCTTCACAAGGAAGAAATCAGGTAAATATTCTTGGAAAAGGAACTGGACAGGGGACTACTTTCCCTTGTGTGACTTTGGATTCAGTAAAATAGACATCCGGTTGCCTTCCAGTTTGGGAAGTTGTTCGAGTGTGCCTACTTCAGTCAGCCGTTCTACAAATTTTAGGAGAAGCAACTCGCCGCGTTCTTTGAAAAGAATGGTCCTTCCCCGGAACTGCACATATGCCTTTACTTTAGCACCTTCCTGTAAAAAGCGCTCTGCATGACGGGTCTTAAATTCGAAATCATGTTCATCGGTATTGGAGGTAAAGCGAATCTCTTTTAAGATGCTTTTTACCGCCTTGGCCTTCATCTCTTTTTCTTTCCGTTTCTTATCGTAGAGGAATTTATTATAGTCGATAATACGGCAAACCGGCGGACTTGCAGTAGCTGCAATTTCCACCAAGTCGAGGCCCTGCTCTTCGGCCATGGTAAGTGCTTCGCGGGAAGTGAATACGCCATTCGGAACATTATCTCCCACTAATCTTACCTGTGGGGCATGCACCAGGCGGTTGATGCGGTGTTCAAGTTCTCTTGGTTTTCTGCGGTCTAATGCCAATCGTTTAATGTTTTCGTGAAAAAATGTTGAATACGATACTTCGCTACGAAGGTAGCAAGTTGTAAGTTACTACACACTATTGAATTCTCTCAGCATTAAATTTTTAATGCTTTAAGAAACATCCGTTCAACGCGCAAGGTACTTCCTCCATTTATCGCTTAACCAATTTCTGATTCCCTTTTAACCTGGTTAATAAAATCCTCAATTGTCATTTGCCCTTTATCACCTTCCCCATGTTTTCTCACACTCACTTTGCTTTCCTGTTCTTCTTTATCACCAATCACAAGCATATAAGGGATCTTTTTCATCTCAGCATCCCTGATTTTGCGGCCAATTTTTTCGCTGCGCTCGTCTAAATCCGTGCGGATGCGTTGTTTCCTGAAAATTCCCTGCAGCCTCTTTGCGTAATCTAGATGCCTGTCGCTGATGGGTAATAAGGTAACTTGTTTAGGAGCCAGCCAAACAGGAAAGTTACCTGCATAATGCTCAATCAAAAAACCAATGAATCGTTCATGCGTACCCAATGGTGCCCTATGAATGATCAATGGTGTTTCATCCTGGTTATTTTTGTTTTTGAAGGTAAGCCCAAACCGAAGTGGTTGGCCAAAATCGACCTGGTTAGTAGCCAGCGTGAATTCGCGTCCAATTACACTCCAGATCTGCACATCTATCTTGGGTCCGTAAAAGGCAGCTTCGTCCGGTACTTCCACATAGGGTATTTTTGATTTGATCAATACGGTTCGCACCATGTCTTCTGTTTGCTTCCACAACTCCGGCATGTCCAGATATTTCTGGCCAAGTTTAGCCGGATCATGGGTTGAAAACCGCATCACGTACTTTTCTATCCCGAAAATTTTGAAGTACTTCAGGTACATATCATTTACTGCCCGGAACTCCTGCTCAAACTGCTCTTCCGTGCAATAAATATGTGCATCATTCATATTGAGCGCCCGCACCCGCATTAAGCCAAACAGCTCCCCTGATTGCTCATACCGGTAGCATGTACCATATTCCGCCAGCCTCAAAGGAAGATCTTTATAGCTCTTTGGAGACGCTGCAAATATCTTATGATGATGCGGGCAATTCATCGACTTCAGGTAATACTTTGTACCATCCAATTCCATTGGCGGAAACATCGAATCTGCATAATAGGGCAGGTGGCCACTGGTGATGTACATGGATTCCTTGGCAATGTGCGGTGACTTTACCCGATAGTATCCAGCTTCTTCTTCTGTCTTTTTAGCAAGGTTTTCCAGTTGTTCAATGATAGCACCACCATTGGGCAGCCAAAGAGCAAGTCCTGGCCCTACGTCATCATCAAAAACAAATATCTCCAGCTCTTTACCAATCTTACGGTGGTCTCTTTTCTTAGCTTCTTCAACTAGCTGGAGGTATTCGTCCAACTCCTTTTGCCTGGGGAAGGTGATACCGTAAATGCGGGTGAGCTGTTTATTTTTTTCATCTCCTTTCCAGTAGGCACCCGCGATGTTCATCAGTTTTGCGGCTTTTATAAAGCTGGTGTTGGGTATGTGCGGGCCACGGCATAAATCAGTAAAATTACCCTGCTTGTAAAAAGTGATTTCCCCGTCATTGAGTTCATGAATGGTTTCAATTTTGTACTCGTCGCCTTTATCAGTAAAATATTTGAGTGCTTCTTCCTTTGGAACCTCAGTCCGTGTGTACGAACTGTTTTTTGCAGCAAGTTCTGCCATTTTTGTTTCTATCTTCTTCAAATCATCCTGACCTATTTCTCTTCCGCCCAAATCAACATCATAATAAAATCCATTTTCCACTGGCGGGCCATATCCGAACTTAATACCAGGATAAGTAGCTTCCAATGCTTCGGCCATCAGGTGAGCAGACGAGTGCCAGAAAGTTTCCTTGCCTTCTTTGTCGTCCCAGGTCAGGAGTACCAGTCTTGCATCTTCTTCAATGGGGCGAAAAGCATCCACCACTTTTCCATTCACTTTGGCCGCCAAAACTTTTCTGGCCAATCCTTCGCTGATGGATTTGGCAATGTCCAGCGCATTGGAACCTTTTTCATATTGACGGATGGTTCCGTCGGGGAAAGAAATGTTGATCATAATATTACTACAGTATTAATCCGGTTAACGACAAACATTTTTTACTGAACACTACGTTCAGCGAATTCATAATTGCCGATTTATTTTGATGATTGTGTTAAGGTATTCAATTCTTTTTGAGCCAGTTCATAACCAGGTTTCAAAGTTAATGCCTGACGGAAATCTGCGATTGCCTGCTCGGCGTTTCCTTTTTCTTCTGAGCAAAGGCCGCGATAATAATAGGCTTCAGCATAAGCAGGTTTTACTTTTATCGCATAGTCGAACATGCGGTACGCTTTATCAATCGAATCCTCTTTGATATAGATGTAACCAAGGTTAAAGTATGATGATTCAAATTGAGGATTCACTGTAATTAATCGCTGGTATGTTGATTTCGCTTTTTCAATCTCCCCGTGATCCTGATAGAACTTGGCCTTTGCATAATGAGCTTCAGCACTTGTGCTGTCAATACGTATGGCATTGTCAAAGTATTGCGGAGCAGATGACATTTTATTATTACTGGTAATCAATCCGAGCTGCATGTAGCCATCGTAAAAGTCAGGCTTAATCTGTACTGATTTCTGAAATGATGTGATTGCCCTGTTTGTATCACCCATCTCTTTAAAGTTAAGTCCACGGATAAACCAGGTTTCAAAATTGTCTTTATCCAATTCCTGTACCCTTGCAAGTTGATCCATAGAATTTTTATACTCCTTTTTGTAGAAGTAAACCTTGCTCAATTTTATCATGGCCTCTGAATTTTTCCCATCTCCATCAATGATATGATGAAAGGCATCAATGGCACCGTCGGCAGAACCACCTTTGAGGTAAATATCTGCTATCGCGAAATAATACTTTGCATTTGAAGAGTCGAGTGCAATGGCAGTCGACATATCATGAAAGGAGGCGGGAATATTTCCAATCTGAAGAAAAACATTGCTTCTCAGGAAATACTGTTCAGGATTCTTTGGATCCGCCTTTATTTTTTCGGTCAGTGTTTTGATTTGCGGATCAGAAGCATCTTTACTCGCCAATGAATCAATAGCATCTTTCTTCACCTCACCAGAATGATTACAGGATGTAAAAATGAATATGACAACCATCGAAAAAAAAACTGTCAAAAAAAATCTCATGCTTCAAATTTAGGTAATGGGGGAGGAAGGTGTATTATTGTAGAGCAGCAAAAGGTATTAATTGTATACCATCTTTGGCATCAGGCCAAGTGCATTGTCGAAAATGAAAAGCTGGTCAACGTCGTATGTATAATAATTGCTGATAGGGAATGATTCAACGATACTGGCAACCTCTTCCTCATCCTTGGCGTTGAGTGTGATCCAACCTTTTGTGCGTTCCATATTCACACCATAGGTTTCAATCACTTCCTTAAGTAACAACTCATTTACCAACTCGCGATGCTCCGGAATTAATTGCCAGAATCTTTCATCAAGATCAAGAAGATAAAAGGTTATGAGGTATTTATGCATTCAGTGGTGCTTACCGCAAATATATTTCAGAAAATCGTGTTTAGGAAATCCAATTGAAGTGCTAACATCCTGTGTTTTCTTTCTTAAGAAACTGATTTGAAGGATCCTTTTGATTTCACAAAGCATGACGGCAAAATCCTTCAACAAGATGAGTGCCTTTCAAAACTCTTAGCAAATACGGAGCTTGCTGGTTACTTTTTGGATATCGTTTTGGTTTTGGTGCGCCCACTCTCGATCAGTGCCTTTTGCAATAAGTATTCAATTTGTCCATTCAGACTGCGGAAATCAGCAGCAGCCCATTTCTCTATCTCTTTGAGGGTATCAGGATTGATGCGTAATATGAATGCTTTCTTTTCCGCAGGCATAAAATAGGTGCAGTCTAAGGTGTTGTTCTCTGATAGAGTGAAAATGAACTCCGTCTGAAGTTCATTCCGCTTTACAGTCAGGCAAAAAAGTGTTCTTAGTTGTAAAGAGTTCCGGCATTTACCACGGGGCTTACATTCTTATCTCCGCAAAGTACTACCAGCAGGTTGCTCACCATCGCCGCTTTGCGCTCTTCATCAAGGTGTACAATCTCTTTTTCTGAAAGTCTTGCAAGTGCCATCTCCACCATTCCTACTGCACCTTCCACAATTAATTTTCTGGCAGAAACCACTGCAGAAGCCTGCTGACGCTGCAGCATGGCACCGGCAATTTCCGGAGCATAGGCGAGATGACTGATGCGTGCCTCACTCACAATGATGCCGGACTGGGAAAGGCGTTCATTCAATTCATTCACCAGCATTTCATTCACTTTGTCACCACCACCGCGCAATGTTATCGTAGCCAGTTCGTCCTCTATAAAATCATAAGGACAAGTGCCTGCCAAATGGCGCACTGCCGCTTCGCTTTGAATGGCAACAAATTGTTCATAGTTGTTCACTTCATAAAGTGCCTTTGCAGTATCCACTACATTCCATACAATTACCGCGGCTATTTCTATCGGGTTGCCTATTTTATCATTCACTTTAAGGGGTTGGCCATTTAAGTTGCGCGCTCGGAGCGAAACATGCTGGCGTGCAAAGAAGGGATTAGCCCACATCAATCCGTTTTGCTTAACCGTGCCTGCGTATTTTCCGAATAAGGTGAGTGCTTTAGCTTCATTCGGATTTACAATAAAAATTCCCCGCATAATAAATGGCAGTGCGATAGCAAACGGAATAGCCGCAGGCGGTAAGTTATTCAGCATACATATAATTACTGCGGCAGCGCAGCCGAAAGCAACGCCAATCATGATGAATCCTGAAATAGCGGTGAAGTTTTTTTCCTGTATCATGGCTTTATTTGTTTGATATTAAATTGATATCACAAAGATAGCATTCGAAAAATGTCAAATCCAAATTTTTCGCCAACTATTTTTTTTATCCGCTACAGCTGAATTTATGAACGGCCTGTGTTATGAGTTGAAGTAGTAAGTTTGAGAAAGCTTTCCATAGTAATGACCGTACTCACTCATGAATTGTGGTTTCCCGATCCGGACCAGGCAGATGAAGAAGGTCTGCTGGCGATTGGTGGTGATCTTTCACCCGAACGCCTGCTGCTGGCTTATCAAAAGGGTATCTTCCCCTGGTTTATGGAGGACGGTATCATTTTTTGGTTCTGCCCGCCGCGAAGAATGGTGCTGTTTCCGAAAGAACTACATATCAGCAAAAGCATGAAGGAGGTACTCCGTTCAAAAAAGTTTCGTGTTACGGAGAACGAAGCATTTAAAAAAGTGATTCAAATGTGTGCTAAAGTTCATGCCCGAACCAAATCTGTTACCTGGATCAGTGATGAATTTATAGCGGCGTATTCCAAACTTCATCAACAGGGCCATGCACTTTCAATTGAGGTGTGGGAGAACGATTACCTGTCAGGTGGTTTATATGGGGTTGTAGTAGGAAATATCTTTTGTGGTGAGAGTATGTTTAGCCTGGTGCCAAATTCTTCCAAGGTGGCACTTATTGAAATTTGCAGGAGCGAAAAATATTCACACATCGATTGCCAGGTTGTTACCAATCACCTGACCCGTATGGGAGCAAGGAATATTAGCAGGAATGCATATTTGAAATTGCTGGAACAGGCTTCCTCATTGAAACCGAAGCGATAAACACGTGAGACCGCCATCCATTTTCTCAAATTCCGACATGTCTATCTCAACGGGTGTGTAACCTGATTTTTGCAACGCTGACTTTAGGCGATCAAATCCTTTTGGCATAATCAGCTGATCATTAACAAAAAGGCAGTTGGCAGCGTACAGATCTCTTTCTTCAACTGTTATCACATTAAAATTGCGGAACTCCTTGTGCGATGCCATCTCCTCGGAAGCCAGCAGGTTGTTGTTTCCAATGTAGTTTACTAACGTTTTCAAATGCAATGCAGAGCTCATTGAGACCAGGCTAAAAGAATAACCATAGCGGCTGAGTATTGCTCCCAGTTGCAGCGCGCCGGCTTCATTGGTTCGGGCTGTAATTCCAATGTAAAAATGTTTGTTTACCTGCAACACATCGCCACCCTCCAACGTGCCCGGTGCCAGAATAAACTCCAGCTTACGGTGTTGCTGCAACACGGGTTGAATCGATTTCACTTCATCCTTACGGGTAACAGCTCCCGGATTGGTGATAATGGCTGCCTCGTTAATAACCACCGCAGTATCCTCCACAAAGCAACTATCAGGAAATGATTCATCAGCTTCCATCACCTGAACCCCAAGCCCGCATTGCCTGAGTGCCTGAACATACAACCCGTGCTGTGCGCGTGCAAGATTAATATCAGGCTGGCCGAGGTTGGCTGTTGTAATTCCGTTTCGGTAATTCGAGCAGGGCGTTCGGGTAATGGCGAAGTGAAACATGACTGGTAAATATAATGTAAAAGGGCAAGTTGGTAATGATCGGTGAATCAATCACAGCGCATCAAATATGATTTTTTTCCGAATTATCCCCGTACACTGCTTTTATATACAAACTAATTGAATATGCACACTTCAAAGCATGATTACCTTGTTAAATCCTTCAATTGGCAATCGCACTCCAATGCTTTATATTTGTCGGGATTTACGCCCTTCACTTTGAAACTTAATAATGTCGAAGGCGTAATTGCTATCCGGAATACAGAAGTCGTATCAAAACACACATTGAAACTGGTCTGATATTCCAAACACATAAAATTATTTTTCAAAAAAATCAAGGTTATGATCAAACGATTTACTTCTCTGCCAACCTATCTCAACATTCGGCATTCATTATTTTCAACTTCTCAGTGCGCAAGGATAATCGGGTTGGTTACAATCATTCTTTCTGCTGCTTCAATGGTGTTTGCTCAAACAGTTCCGGTTAAAGAATGGGACAAAAGTTTTGGTGGAACCAAGCATGATGAGATGTATGTCATAATACAGACCAATGATGGGGGGTACCTGCTTGGCGGCGATTCAGATTCCCCTATAAGCGGGGAGAAATCTCAGGGCTCGCAAGGGTTTAGTGATTACTGGATCGTGAAAACAGATGCACTTGGCAATAAAATGTGGGACAAGCGATTTGGTGGTAACTCAAGGGAAGAAATGTTTTGTGTATTGCAAACATCTGATAGTGGATATCTGCTGGGTGGCTGGTCAATGTCTGATGTTAGTGGTGACAAAACCCAAACCAGCCGTGGAGAGAGTGATTACTGGATCGTGAAAACAGATTTGAATGGCAACAAACTTTGGGACAAGCGATATGGTGGAACTTCAGGTGATGAGTTGCGTGCTATGGCCCCAACAAGTGACGGAGGATTCATTTTGGCCGGGGAATCGCTATCAGGTGCAGGCGGCGAAAAGACACAGGCTAATCATGGTGAATTTGATGTATGGGTGGTAAAGATAAATGCAGAAGGAATCAAGCAATGGGATGCTTCTTATGGAGGTATTCTGGACGATCGTTTGAATGCCATTCAGCAAACACCCGATGGAGGGTACATAATCGGTTCATGGACCCTTTCTCCCATTGGTTTTGACATTACACAACCAAGCAGAGGCTCAACGGATATGTGGCTCGTGAAGACAGATGCCAGCGGTGTTAAAAAGTGGGATGGCCGCTATGGTGGCGATAACAATGAATATTTGTATGCATTAGATCAAACAACTGATGGCGGATTTATTTTAGGCGGGTATACAAGATCTGATGTGAATGGTGATGTCACCATACCTGGTAAGGGAGGGTTTGATTTTTGGATGGTGAAAACAAATAGTACTGGAATAAAACAATGGGATAAGCGCTATGGTGGAAATAATGATGAAAAAGGAAAATCAATTTTTGAAACTACAGATGGAGGATTTATCATGGGAGGGTGGTCTGAATCGGGTATCAGTGGCGATAAAACGCAGGAAACTAAGGGTACCGTGGACTATTGGGTAGTTAAATCGGATGTAAATGGCAATAAGCTGTGGGACCTCGATTTTGGCGCGAGTAATGAAGAGCGCTTGCACGACATTCCGCAGACGAGCGATGGGGGATTTATAATCGGGGGACACTCTTATTCCACAAAGAATGGTGATAAATCGCAGACAACCTTTGGCATAGATGACTATTGGATTGTAAAGCTATCTGCTTCAGATCCAACAGAACTTTTTTACGCTGATACAGATAATGACGGATATGGAAATGCCGCAATTGATACATTGGCTGTGGCCGCACCTCCCGGCTATGTAAGTGATAACACCGATTGTAACGATACTAATGCTGCAGTTAATCCTGCTGCTGCTGAAGTTTGTAATGCAAATGTAGATGACGACTGTGATGGACTGGCTGATGATGACGATATTAATGTCGCAGGACAGGGAAGTTTTTATACAGATAATGACAATGATTTGTTTGGATCAGGTGCAGCCATTCACGCCTGCATTCAGCCTGTGGGAACAGCGGCAGAAAACAACGATTGCAATAACAACAATCCAGCAATAAATCCTGGGGCGTTTGATATGTGCAATGGTATTGATGACAACTGCAATTTTACAACGGATGAAAATCCATTGGCGGTTCCAACCATCACGCCCCAGGGAACAATATCAGCCTGCAATGGTGTCGACGTTCTTTTGACCACAGATAGTCAACCTTCATTAAGCTATCAGTGGTTCAAGGGAAGCACACCTCAGCCTGGCGCAACCAACAATACTTTTATAACCAACAAGGCCGGAAAATTTAATGTAAAGATAAGCACCATTCCCAGCTGTGAAGCTTCTTCAGCCATCACTGTTATCCAAAGGTTCAGCAAACCTGAAGCGGAGATCACAGCGCTTGGTAATCTTAATATTTGTGAAACAGGATCTGTTGATCTGAAAGCAAACGGGGGTACCGGACTTCTGTACCAGTGGAAAAAAGGCAACAGCTTGCTCATTGGTGCTACCAACTTAATTTATACAACCACCTCGATAGGTTCCTATAGGGTAATTGTTTCGAACGAAGCGGGTTGCAGTAATACTTCACCCAATGTTAAGGTAACTGCATCTTGCAAGGATGCACAATTGATCTCTGGTGGTTCTGATGGAGAGTTAGTGGTGTATCCCAATCCCGCAGGAAATCACTTGGTGGTGAATATGAAATTTAAAGAAGGGGTGAATGCCGAAGCGATTATTGCAGTCGTTGATCTGCTAGGTCGCAGTGTTCAATTGTCTAAAGCACAGGTTTCAGATGGCTTTCTGCAGTGCGATCTTTATCTTGAAGGAACCATTGCCGATGGCAGTTACTTCGTAAAAGTATGGGTGAACAATCAACTTTTCGTGAAAAACATCCTTCTACAGCAATAAATGAATAGTGAATCTGAGCATTAAAAAGTTCTTGTCAACAGGCGCTTTTTTATTGTCATTTAGAACACGTGCTTGTCAAGAAAGCAAAAGATTCCGGTCATTCTTCATCGCGCGCATCATCTCGGAAAAACTTTGCTTCCTCACAAAAGCATTGATGGCATGTGCTATACGTTTGGCTTTGGTAGGTTCTGTTTTTGCACTTTCAATCCAGTTTGAATAATAATTCTGGTGAGATTTAGGTAGTCCGTTGAAATAGTTAAGTGCTTCCGGCTCATCGGCAAGGCAACTCATCAGCATTCGGGAAATCAATACAGGCTTCTCATCTGCTTCCATCTGCACTTTTATTTTTTCACCCTTTCTTTTGCCCAGTTTTTTGCGGATGGCTGCATTTAAGGGCAAAATAAAGTCACCATTTCCCATAGGTAACAAAGCAGTTTGTTTAATCACACATTGATCGAGTTTTCCTTTTACGCGGAATGATTTTTTGTTTCCTGGTTTTAGCCTGCCTGCCGCTTCAGCCGGAATTTCAATATAGGTCCAGCCGGTCTTTTCCCCTTGCTTATCAAACTTTAATATGAAGGCAGTAAATTGAATCATAACAAAATGGAACAGCAAAAATTACACTTGTACACGATGAACGTAAATCGAATATAAAAACATTCGATTAATTATTTTGCTTTGGAGAAATGGAATTGCATTTTTCTAATCTCCTTTATGGCACTACCAATCGAACATCACGGTTTAAAAACCAGGGTTCTCGAAAATAAGAGCCCTTTGGTTTTACATTGAATAACATAGCTGCCACTTGTGAATGTGCTGATGTTTATTGGCAGGCAATTTTTACCTCTTGGTAAAACCGGTGTTTTGATACGAATTAATTCTCTTCCATCAAGGTCATTCATATATATCTCCAATGATGAAGCAGTTGCCAATTCAAATGTAATCAAGAGATGATCTGTTGAAGGATTTGGATAGACAGAAAGAGATTGTGTAAAAATTTGCTGTTCTGTAAGGGCTGTTAAACCACCACCATCATCCGTATGATAAATTTTGCCGGTTTGTCCCGCTGCCCACCCTTGTACATTATCTGCAAAGTACACGTCGTAAAGATCATTGGTAAAAGAAATGGGCTGATTCACCCATGCTTCACCACCATCAACCGTACGAAGAATTTTTGCAGTACCAACGGCGGTGCCGATTTGGGATGTTGTAAAATGAATGGCAAACAAATCATTGGTGCTTCCGCTGTTTTGCGGCGACCAAACTTGTCCACCATCTGTTGTTTTTAATATCGTTCCGTCATAACCGGCAACATAACCGATATCGGTATTAACAAATGAAACACTTCTTAGATCAGCATTGGAACCACTTGTTTGCAATAACCATTCTATACCTCCATTTGTGGATTTAAGAATAGTTCCGTCAAATCCAACTGCATAGGCGATCAAACTAGTAACCATTTCCACACTGCTTAATTCCACTAAAACTCCACTCTCCTGCAGATTCCAATTGTTTCCGCTATTCGTTGTTGTAGTGATCACTCCATTTTGACCTGTCGCCATTCCATGTTGTGCATCAAAAAAATGAACATGCACCAGGTGTTCGGTTGTAGTGCTGTTCTGGTTGAACCAATTTTCTCCACCATTTTCTGTTCTTAAAATCAATCCTGATTCTCCAACAATGGCACCGTGAAGCGAATCTGGAAAATACACATCACGCAAAAATAAACCGGTACCCGAGGATTCATTATTCCACGATTCACCCCCTGTAATAGTATGCTTAATGGTGCCTGTAGTACCAACAGTAAAACCATTCATCGTGCTGGTGAATGAAACACCCAACAATGTTTCAGTTGTTCCGCTTAGCTGGCTAGTCCATTGGGCTGATGCATTTAAACCGGGCAACAGAATTAATAGGAGCACGGAAAAGTTTTTCATAAGCGGTTGATTGATGAGCAGCATTTCTTTTAAGATATTTCCGAAAATCCAGAATTTCGTAGTATTGATTTTAACAGGTCTTTAAAAGAGTGCTTAGCTGCAACTTATTCTTTTATTCAGTTGGAATGTTATTAAATAGACGAACGCAAGGAATTATCGACCAACGATATGAAGGTGGATATGTAATTGCAAAAAAAGAAGGAGTCATGTAATTGCTTATTTAATCAGGTCGAATTTTTCAAGCAGCCATTCACGATCGAATAATTCGTTGCTAGATTGCATTTCGTTTTTTAATTTGTTTCCTTCAGTCTTCGAAATGTTTTTCAGCGAAAACATTTTTTCACTGAACTTGATAAAATGCTGATAGTTGGTACGATGATTTACCGATACACTGTATAAATCAAAAGTTAACTTTAAAGAATAAGTCTTTCAATACTCCTAAAGAAGGATTTTTATAAATCTGGCCTGACAAACCTGGTTTCTGATCAGTTATTTAGTCTTTGGATGCAATAAATATATAATCGTCGCACAATCCATAGGTGGCATATTCTTCGCGGGAAAAATTTTCGGCATACTTTATTGCCGACACATTAAAACCAATCGTTGTCAAACGCTGAACTATATCAAGGCTGTAAAATCGTACATGATCCCATTGACCAAAATGCCGTGTTCTCTGATCAGGGGTTTTGATATTCCAATCCTCATAGGTATCTTTTCTCCCGAGGTCAATTGGTACCATAATAAGTGCCTTCCCCCCTTTTTTGAGTACCCTGTACATTTCAGTCATTGCCTTTAAGTCATCTGGAATGTGTTCTAAAATATGGTTGCAGATGATGCAATCAAAACTTTCATCAGGCATTGTTAAGCTTGTCAGGTCAAGTTGAATTACCCCTTTTTGAACTCCATAACCCTCTTCAAATTTATCTCCCGGGTAATAATTAATGTTATCTATTGCCTGCAGGCGCTGAAACAAACAGTATTCAGGAGCGATATGCAGAAGGTCAGTCTTCCTGTTAAGGAAATCAGTTTTCTGTTTCAGATAGAGCCATTCCAGCCTGTGGCGGGATTTAGCTCCCCAAACCGGGCTAATATTGTCATTTTTTATACGTATAAAAAAGTGAAAGGACCTCTCGGTTACAGGGCAATACACTTTTGATTGGGGTAATGTACCTGAAATAACATGTGTTATTACTTTTATGAAATACTTTCTTCTCCAGTTTACTTTTCGGAAAAAAATTCTGAGAGTATAAGGAATTATTTTCTTTGATAGGTTTAGAATACTTCTTTTCATCGGTGAATATTTGGATTGTTCAAATATTGAATCCCACAGTATTTAATATTTAGAATTAAAAACTTTAGGCACGCTGAAGTTACAGAGCGCAATATAAATACTTAATAAAGGAGAAGAAACATCCAGCAATCAGAACTTGAAAAGGAGCGTCGTTAAAGTCTCTACTTTCTTCGACCCCAGTTTTGGCGAGGCCGATGCCTGGCAACAGCAAGCAATGCAGTTGCAGCATATATTTCAGCCGAGTCATTACTAACGGATGGTAAAAAAAATTAGTGGACCTGTTGTGCTACGAATAACACTTCATACTATTTGAGATCCTCTTGGACCAGCGAAGTCGTTATTTGATTCCCGATGTTTTACATTACTGAAAAGCATAGATGCTGCTTATAGTATATTGTCTGAAGAATCACTGAATAGAAATTTTCATTACATCTCTTCCTCTTTCACCATTCAACACTACCAGGTAAATTCCATTGAACAGGTTGTCCATATTAATAGTAGCGGCATATTCATTAATCGCTATTTCAATTATTTTTTGACCGAGAAGATTGAAGACGGTAACGACATCCATCTTCAGGTTGCCAGACTGAATAACCAGCTCATTATTATTCATCACATACGAGATGGCTTGAGGCAAATATAAATTGCTTTTCAATTTCAATGCAGGTAATCCGGTACAGGAAGGTAAATGTTTGTGTCATCAGTATTCAGTTTGATTTCCCGCATTCAATTTTTCGAAGTAAAGCAAAATTGGCCATGTAAATCATTCAATCAACTTTTGCTTCAGGAGTTGCCAGGCGGATTGGTTTCCCAAAAGTTTTTCAGGTTTCTAGTACTTGGGAGTTTAATGCGCGAAGGATACGAGCAGTTAATTTTTCAAAAATGCAATTAGATATTACCCTCAATTTTTTTTAACAAAGTAATTGTACTTTGAACAATTGAAAAAGTGTGATCTGAAAAACTTCAAAAAGTGGATAAATCAATAGGATGGATAGAATTTATTTCTTCCCTCTCACTGAATAAAAAATGCTCATTTATTTTATAGTTAAATAAGATATCCTGAAAGAGTTCATAGTATACTTCTCTTTCCTTCGCGGGAATTTTTAGTGTTATATCGTAAATTATACCTTTTACTTCCGTATACATAGCCAAAGAAAGGAACAAAGAATCCCTAATATCTGTGGTAAACTCTCCATAGAAAGATTTCTTGTTTTCAAAAACCAATTCCCTGAGTGAATACTCCTTAAATATTTCATTGGTATCATCTTTAAGCTGTATATACGCCTCTCTAAGATAATTGTCAAGTGTAATGTTGTTTAGCTCTTCATCATGCCTAAGAACCACAAAAAAAGTGTTGGTATCTGAATCATTAAGTTGAGTAAAAAACAAAAAATTATTTTGTTTTTCCGGTTCCCATAAAACAGGACAACAAATTCTATCATACTGAACTTCATAACAGTGCCAGTCCTTTGGATTAAGAGACTTCCCCTTTCTAATTTGGAGCTCATCTACTTTCAAATACTCCTTTTCAGTATTATTAATACTATTGGTATTAAAATTACAAGAAATCCATAAAGGGATTATTATCATAATGGGCAGCAATCTATAGCATTCTAATATCATAATTTACCTTTTAACATTTGGCACAGTTGTTAATGGTACAATAAAATTAGATTTAATAAAGTGTACGCTGTGTTGTTTATGCATAAATCGCCCACAAACCACATAAGATTTGATATACTCCAGCCGCCCTAAACATGAAAATATTAATATTATTATTCATCTATTTGGATTAGAACTATTCATTAAAATGTTATAGGAATTTTGTATATCAATCACCTCATTTTTGAACTTATCACTGTTATATTTCTTAATGATTTCTGTGGGATTTGAATTAATTTTAACATTAACTCCCCCGGCCAATGGAAGATTATCTGTTTGCTCCCATTCATTGGTTGCAGGTTGAGTACCTAATAAACTTTCACCGTTTATAGAAACGTATCCCTTTGTCTATGCATAATCATTATTGTAAATCCCAGCTTCCATTTTTACTGAAGTGCCATTCTTAAGTTCACCATCTAAGTAAACATTTGTACCACTTAATGAGACATCTACACCAGTCTTTAATTGTCCGATTTCTGCCGGAAGTTCTAAATTTTCGTTCGATATTGATAGTTGCCTGAACATTATCTGAAATTGGTTTTAATACCTTGGAAATATCCATTTTTTGGGGAACTTCAGTTTTTTTGCCTTGATGTGCATTCTGATTTAGTTATAATTTTAATGGTGAGATACCTTCAATGCCACCTGATTAGTTGAAGTGTTTCACGCTTACACAATGAGTTGGAGTTTGTTGTTAGTCAAATAAAGTCCTCGCAAAATGGAAACTTCTCATTTCTGGAAATTATGAGATTTTTTCATAACCATCGTACCATTTATTAATACGGGACTCTTACCAAATGACTTTTACTTATTCGAGTGGTGGTAGATTAAAATATTTTAAGTACAATCTCAATTCCTTTGCTGATTTAAGTAACATTCTTTCCAATTCATCTTTGGGATGAAATTTAGCAAAGTATCTATTATTTGAACTCATTTCGCTTTTATCAGCCTTTGGCATAACAATAGCATTAAGTTGACTTAAATGCAGTGTCCTTGACTTATCATCATAATCAGGCATTTCCCCATTTTGCAATTTAAAAACAATAATTTCTAAATGATCTTCTATGTTTTCATAAGAAATCGAAACTACTTTTCCTTCACCCATGTATTCTACATCATAAAAAGCATTTCCATTAATAGTCTGTTTTATCTTCTTAAAATCATAGTTGGATTTAAGAAATGAAAAAAATGACTTTACAGTTTCAACATATTCTAACCCTTCTATCATTGTTTTATAATTTGAAATGCATTCGGGTGAAGATTTAAATAGTTCTTAATCATATTTTGTTCCATTTGATAAAAAATACTTGGTGTTCCTCTTGTGGGATCCAGACCTATATCAATAATTGGTCGTCCGCTTCTCATTTGCCGTAAAATCCATTTACGATTATAAGCCATTATCTTACCTGATATTTGTTGTTTTGTACCAATAAAAGTTGGCATATTTTCTAAAATTATTGAACCAGGATTTTGTATTGCTGCGACACTTACACGTTTCATTCCTTCTCCAATAATTGTTTGCCTCCCCTCTGTAATTGCAAGCTCTTTTGCTGTTGTGCTTATTCCTGCCTTTACTAAATTTCCTGTTCCAAATGTTGCTACCGCGATCGCTACTTCCGTTATAATTCCATTCTCTTCAATCCGGTCTATTGAATTTTGTGGTCCCCACCTACTGCCAGGAACAACAATTTGTACTTCTGAGTTTTTAAGATGATCTTCTAATTCAGATATTCTTCCTCTTTCTCCGGGACTTATAATATCGAAAGTAGAAGTTACAGCACTAGTATTGAATTCTTTATCATACTCGGTGAATCCATAATTAACCTTAAAAGTCTTATGTCCAATTTTTTCATAGTTGCCACCAAGTCGGTTTGCCTTTTCATGCGCTACTTTTCGTTCTTTAGAGTCAAGAAAGAACATGCCATTAGGATCGACTCCAATAATAGGATTATTCAATACGTAGCTATAAGCAGTCCATGATAAGTACGCCTCCGCCATCGGATCCACCACCCACCACCTTCCCACCTGCGGGTCATACCACCTTGCTCCGTAATCCAGCCAGTTTAGATTCAAAGAACGATGCAACTCCTTACCATTATAAAGATAGTTGTTTGTATCTGAATTTTCCTGTTGCCAGCTGATGTCGGCAATCAGGTTTCCATAAGGGTAATAGTGGTTGAACTGTATAACGGGATTGATCTGTGTACCAAGTTTAAGAAAAAGGGTATCGAACCAAATGTCCTGCTCGCTTTCATTATGCAAAGAAACCCGAAGGATATATTGCTGTGTGCTGTCGGAAACGTGAATACCAATGGAGTCAGTGATACGGCTCCAGTTATTGGCGGTATCTACATCTATGCGCCATTGATTGATTTCCTGATTAGCAGTATCACGCAATGAAAGTTCCAGGTAAGCGTCCGGTGAGCCGCTGGTAGAATCTGTCCGTAATGCATTGCCAGAATTATTTTTCTTTCGTGAGAACAATTCAAATAACCCAACAATGTTCAACTGTAAACCAAAGGGTGGTTTATTTATGTAGTTGGCATCATCTGCAGGAATAGCTTTGTGCGGCAATGTTTGCATTTCAAAACTGAAAGAAGGTCGGAAAGGTGTATGTCCGTGGTCTTTTGGAGGTGCTTCCTTCTGAGGATTATTTTCTGAATAATAATAGTACACGGATACTTCCAGTGTATCTCCGGATTTTACAGGTATCTCCGTATACGGACCCTCTGTATTAAATAATTTTCCGGAGGAATTGCCCTGCAACGCCACTTCATTGTTGCGGACTGTGCTTACGTTTTTGAATTTCGGAAATTTGTTTCCTTCCTCATCGGCATTTAGCTCAAAGGTCAGGTTGCTTTTTGTCCAGTTCAGCCCCTGGCCTTTAAATACTACTCTTATGTTTCCTAAATGATCCTTGATGTAATAATAGGGCATCCAGAAATCAAGCGTATCCTTCAGCAGGTATCCGTCAGTAAAAAGAATTTTTTGTGGCTTACCCTCTTCGTGGATGATGTCGCCGAAGTAACCAGTAATATTCGTTTGCAAATTCTCCGTTGTTTCTTCTTGGAGCTTCGCACCATTTGCATTATAGGTTATCTTTAACTGGTCTGATGATTTCGCAATCAATGAAGGAAGATTCAAATGGTTATAGGAGATTGCAATAGCCTTATTGCCATCATTCACCAGATTTCCGTTCACATCATATCCATAATCGTTTTCACCAGGAGTATCCTTAAAATCAGGACTTTTGTCCCAAGTTACCAATGAACCGGCATCAGAGACCGCCTTCAATTGATTTCCTTTGTAACTGTAATTTAATTGATCACTTATTCCATAAGTGTACAATTGTGTTTGCTGATTGTAAGATATCGCACCATGTACATTCATTGTTTTTATGTTGCCATTATCGTCATACGATAAATTGTCAACGGTATATTGATCTGCTTCTGTAATTACCACACCTATTGCTGTACCATATCTTGCTTTCGTCAGTCGATTAAGCGGATCATAACTGTAACCATACACACGGGTATCAGGATCATGGTTGCTTTTCCATGCCATCCAGGAAATGTTGCCTGCAAATTGTGCAGCTGCGTCAAGCAATGGGTAACCGTCTGTATAGTGCAATTCCATTCCCCAGTAATCACCATTGTCTTTTACATTTTCAAGATTATTAATTGAAGTGACCCATCCACGGATATTGTATTTATAATCCAGTGTCTGCATTGATTTTTGGATAGGCACTGTACCTGTTCCTATTGACTGGTTGTGCAACTTCTGTTTCAACAATTGACCCAGTTCATTGTAGGTTAAACTGGTTGTCCAGATTTCCGGCTGACCATCAACCTCCAGAAATGTATTTTTTACTCTACCTGCATGATCATACTCATTCCTGGTTTTTCTGGTGAGTTCTGTGCTGATGCCAAGGCCACCGCCCACGGGAGCAACGGTGTAATGGTGAATGCGCTCCTGCTGCAACAGCTCTCCTGAAAAACTGTATGCAAACGTTTCACTCTCTGCTTCGTCTTCATAATTGTTACCCATTGTTTCAATCACCCTTCCTTTGTAGTCGTAGAAGGAAACACTCTTTTCAAATACTGCTGGCATTGAATTCAATACTTTACTGAACTGGCCGGTAAGTTTGTTTCGTGATCGTGCTGTTTGAGAATTATTGGAAGTATAATCTGAAGTTCCGTTATTATTGAAATCATAATCATCATAGTAATTCAGGCTGAGCTCATCAAGAGCGGTTTTTGGATATGCAAAATTGGTATATCCATTCGAAGTATTACTTCTTGTTTCATTGCAAATAGCGGATGATAACCAGCGTTCATCCTGCAATTGCGAGGGTGTTTTACCAGTGATTGTAGTAAGTCCCGAAGAAATACTTCTTTTCAACCCATCATATTTCTGATAAGACCATTTATTGGACTTCCTCAGATTTGGATCCTGAGTAAGTATCACACGATTTAATTGATCATATATATAATAGCTCCAGTCAATACCAGGTAATTTTTTAGCAGAGATCAGCCCCCGCTTATTGTATTGATAGAAGAAATTCCACAAGTCATTTGAAGAAGAAACTGTGTAATTATTCAGGGAAGCCAGTTTACTATACCCTTCAGGAGTTATCACCTGTACCAATCTTTCAAGGTCATCATACACATAATAGGTGTAGTTAAAATTGAATTGTTTTTGACCGGGTCCTGTAATCTCACTCTTCGGATTTTTCTCCAGTATTGTTTTTCCTTTTTTATCCTGATAAGTGATGGAGATGTTGTCATTTTCATCGGTTGTTTCTTTAACTGATAATGTTCCTGCGGGATAAAAAGAAGCACCAGACGAGTTGGATGAAGTTGTGCTGAATACAAACAGGTGAACTTCATTAATGTAGTTAGAGCGATAGTTATACTGAATATTATGACTACCCAGCTTCCATTCTTCACCAGGGTTAGCTTCTTTTGTAACACGGTTTAAGGGAGAGTTCTCGTATTCTGTTTCGGTGAATGGATAGCCGGTATGTGCTATTTCCGCGGCGGAAGAATAAAAATTTAGCTGATCATCAAAAGCACTACTCTTGAACTGACCAGGCAATAGAGAAGAGGTATAAGGCAAATAATTGCGGGGCTGCCTTCCTGAAGCATCATAGGTTATGTAAGTGACTATATCCTTGCCCGATGGACTTTGACCACAATCCAGCATTTGAATGGGTCTTCCAAGACCGTCCAGGAAATTTATTGAGCGACGACTTTGTGTATTTGGCAATGTTGCAGCGGTAAGAGCAGCTTTAGCAACACCCGATGCTGAAGCAATTTCTGTCCGTATATAGTTGTGATCTGCAAGGTTGTTTTCATCATGGTAGTGGTAATCTGTGAAGCTTAATCCATTGCCGAAATGATCTTCAGCATATTGAAAGCGGTTTAGGTTATTATATTCAAAGTGATTCATGTAACCGTTTTCATCACCAATTTCAGTAAGGCCAATCAGTGGGAGATAGGAGTACGTTGTTCCTGTTGCTGACTCAGGGTAGAACTGCAATTCATCCAATTTTCCCGTTCCTGATAAGGTAAAAGAACCACTGCTGTTGAAATTTAAATGATATTGATAAAAAGTAAATCCGGAAATGGTTTCTCCGGAAACTGTTGAGACCATTGTAAATCCAGTTCCTGAAATAGTTGTTGCTGTTGTTGACCAAAAGCTTAGAACATATGTTCCCGGAACGGGAACATAATGAGAAACAAAACCCAGGTTAAAGTAGCGACTGCCAGAAATGGTTTTTGAAACAGGTCCTGTTATGCTTTCACTTGCGACATTTGTTTGCGGATAACTAAACTGACCTTCGTAATCATTTTCAAATCCTGTATATGCAACATCTGAAAAGTTAGCGTTTTTAAAGATTGCACCAATTAATCCTGATGGATTTTCATAAATCACTGAAGTGACGCTGCCAAATGGTTCGTGAAACTGTAAGGGTTGCGCACGATCATTGTAGAGGTCAAATTTCTGAATGCATCTGTACCGGGTATCACGTAAAAAGATATTGTTGCTTACCATTGAAACTTTGAAAGTTGATTTGACCAGGGGTTCCTTCAAATCAAGTTGAAAAATTGTATCCTGTACTACCTTAGTACCTGACATTTTAAACTTAGTGAGTGATCCCTCTACAAGTAAGGTATCAATTACAGCATTCAGTTTGGCAGAGCTCTGATTAACTCCACCGGAACTACCATTGGTGTATTTTATCCCGCCATCTAAAATGCCTCCATTAACTTCCGCAACATTATTGAGCGTATTTGCCTTTAGCAGGCTTTTTTTCCTGAGTATGTATTTGTACTCTTCAACTATGGCATTGTGAATGTGTTTTTTATTGACCATTGAGTCTATGGCAATCAGCATGGGGTTAGAACCTAAGTAGTTGAACACTCCATAATCAGAAGGATATCGCATGATATGCATTTCTTCTATTCCATTGGAGCGGGTGATTTGTTCACGTGTAACCTGGATGTGTTCCGGATTATCATAGAAATATTTTTTAACAGTGGCTAATTGTGAGCCATCCTGAAAATGCTCTGTGGTAACCTGTTCATTTTGGTGAACCCATTGGGTTGGATAGAAATAAAAGGTAAATTTAAATTCATCTGCTCCTATTCCCTGAAACATTTGATCATTTATAGAATAAGCTACTTTTAAACCTGTGATGGAATGAAAGTGATTTTCTGGTTCAAATTCGTATTTGTTTGATGTTTCAATTTGAAGCTGGTTATCTGAATTGTAGGTTTTTTCATTAATTAACAATCCTCTTTTGTATTCATTATTAATAGGCGGGGCAAACGGATATTTAACGACTCCAATATTTGGAGCAAAAGAAAAAACACTCAACTTCCGGCCAAAAGATCCACTCCCATTCGATAAAAGTTTCCCCAATATTTCAGTTACTTCAGGATAAAAAACAGGATTTCCATTGGAAGAATAAATGGGTAGTTGGGAATTTGAGGTTCTGGCGTAGAGATTACACAATGTGCCCGGACCACTAATTTCACTAAAGCCCCTTGTAGTGTAAGCGTAATCATAAACAATTGTACTTAGTAGAAAACCGCTTGATCGCTCTGGTTCAGCAGCCATGTGATAGGAATAGTGCACCACCTGATCATCCAGAGTATCAACATTATTTTTTCTCAGCCGCACCTCCTCTATGCGAACACCTCCTGCAAGTATTGATTTTATGGTATCGTCCTGGCGTTCATAATAATAGGCTGTAATTGTTGCATGCGCTGCCGTTCCGGAGCCAATCATTTCAGCAGATAGATAGTATGTTCCTGGTGTTAAGAACAAACAATTCTCATAATTATCCGTGGTTCCTCTTTCAAACAGTACCCCACCACTGCTGTTGGTGAGCATAACAGAGGCTTCACACTCACAAGGCGGGTTACCGAATCCAATAGATGTGGCAATCTTTATTGTTTGATCGGCATTTACAAAGAATGTATCTGCTGGCTTTGTGCTGTTTACACCATTTGATGAAGCAAATGCGCTCATTGCAATGCGAGGGATTTCATTTGCGTCGAAAGTATCAATTCCAAATTCATCCATGTATCTTCCAAACCGGTTTCCTTCATAAGTAAACAAGGCATATCCTCCGGTTGGATATTGAATGCTTTTTAGAATAGCTGCTTTTGAAAAATTGAAGTCAGGCAGCCTGTTTGCTCCATAAGCAGCACCGTTGAATAATTTACATTCTTCCCCTGGATAAGCAGGCACGAGTGTTTGGTTTGAGAGGGCACCATTGTAATATCCCCAGTGGTCCTGTGCCTTTGAATTTCTTGGAGGCAAAGGTGTGGGATCATATTCAAAATTATATGCAGGAAGAGCCGTACCATCTTTTCCCTTCTCAATCAGTTCTTTTAACATCAATCTTTTACACTCCCGGTCATTACAGAAATTTGGCTCGGTTGGATGGTAGTCATATTGTAATGAAAAGGATTTGATAACTTCATTCTGAAGATTCACAATTTCTATACGGGATAAAGCATAGTCATATTCTGCATCCTCTCTTTCTGTTTCTGCGTAAAATTTAATTGCACCTTCAGAAAAGTTAATGGCTTGAAGCCTTTTGAGGGCAATTTCTATTTCGGTTGAACATTCAGTATCATGATCAGTACAATAAAGCCAGGGATCCTCTAATCTTGTTTCGCTTGTGGTGGCATAATATAATATGGAGCCATCAGCGTAATCAAAGGTTACAATAGTGCCCTTTGCACTGGTGATGGATTCTAAATACCAGGCTGACTTAATATTCTCATCAATCTGTTCATCGCCTCCTCCCTCACAAACTGTGGTAGCTCTTGTTAATTCAATGTTATTGAAAAGATAGGAAGTGCCATCAGCCGTAATAATCTTAAACGAGGTTAATTGTTGTGATGCAACGATATTAATGTTTTGATATGGAATTGTTCGAAAGATTAACAGTCCCTGGGGATCAATCCCTTCAGTTATAAATTTTCCGGAATATCCTGCGAAGTTGAAAAAGAACTCATCCGGTTGCACATCAAGAATATGATCAGCGATATCCTGCAAATATTCATGCCGGTCCTCTTCAGTGTAGGATAAAAATTCCGAAATGCTTCCGACATTATTAATAAAGCCGGCAATTGGTTTTTCATCCGGAAGCCCCATCACTGTTCTTGTTATTACTCCTCCTGCATTTAGTGACCATCCCAATCCAACCCACGAAGCAATTTCTCCAACCTTAACTCCACTGGCATGATAAGAAACTGAAATTGGAAGTGTTAAATCATGGTCAGTAACTTGATACAGGGGAATGTCAATAGTCGCAATACCTGCACTGAGGTTAACAGGAGTAAGACCATATTTTGCAAGCGCTGCTGCAGTTGGTGCCGGAGGAATAATGGAGACATTTAAAGGATCAACCGGCTGCGAATAAAGAGCGGTATGTATTGCAAATAATAGAAGCGGAAATATTTTCCAATAGCTTTTCATAATTCAATATTTAATTTCAGATAGGCACTGTTATATAATATACTAACCGGGAGAAATGCCTTGTTGGCATTTTCATTTGAGCTTTGTTCTTTGGCGAATTAAACCATATATAATATCAAGAATAAAATATCGAAGCTATATGCATGCTTCAAAAATATATAAATCAATCACGGCTGTCAATACTCAAAAAGGATGATTTTACTCCCTATTGAACAGAGGCTAAATCAATAGTAAATAGTGAGTACACATCTTTTGCTTGGTATCGCACTTACCATAACGGAGATAAATAATTATGCCGAAAGAAGTTTTAATGAAAGCGCATCACCTTATGGGTGATGCTCCTCTGCCACCTTCTTCTCGATCCGCTGATCAGGAATCAGCCAGATGGCAGCCACCACTGTGTATAACGCCAGGGCAATGAAGCTATTGATAAAAGAAAGGGGTATGGCTACTAAATAGATCACTACTGAAAGAATTCCTTTTTTGTCTTTCCCTACTGCAACAGCGAGCGTGGATGTTTTACCATGAAGTTGAATGAGGGCCTGAGAAAGTATGTAATAGGCAAGGCCGGCCATCATCAGTACGCCGCCATATAATGCAATGGGAACAGTGGTGAAATGATTTTCTCCTACCCATCCCGTTACAAAAGGAAACAGGGACAGCCAGAAGAGTAAATGCATATTGGCCCAAAGCACCTTGCCGTTTACTTTGTGGGCGGTATGCAGCATGTGGTGGTGGTTGTTCCAGTAAATGCCCACATACACAAAGCTGAGGATGTAGCTGATAAAAACAGGAAAGAGCGGGACAAGATCGTGCAGTTGGTCGCCATGCGGCACTTTCATTTCCAAAACCATGATGGTGATGATAATTGCAATTACTCCATCGCTGAAAGCTTCTAATCGTGTTTTTCCCATTTGTGGTGAGGCTGATGGTGAAAGGTGAATAGTGAATAGTGAATCGGCTATATCACATTATTTCTTTTTCAATAACCTGTTTTAGCAGTTGCGACCATTCGGAGTACATGCTGCCTGATGGGTGAAGGCCATCTTCAGCAAGCAATGAGGTATCGTTGAGTCCTTTCCGTGAAATGGGAGTGATATCAATGTAATGAACACCCTGCTGCAAACTTTCTTCTTTGTTGATGGCATTGAAGCGGTCAATTTCAACTGCAATTTTTTCACGGTCACGGCCTTCTGCAAAGGGTGTAGCACCCCAATCAGGAATGGATACTACGATCACGTGTTTTTTCTGTTGATTGGAAAATTTGATGGCCAGGGCGAGTAGCTCCACAAATTCTTTGCGATACTGTTCTGCACTACGGCCACGGTACTGGTTATTAACGCCGATGAGCAACGTTACAAAATCATAGGTTTGATGAATACCTTCTTTTTGAATAGCGGCCATTAGCTCATCAGTGGTCCAGCCGGTGGTAGCGATGATGCGTGGATTTTCAAAATAAATTCCGTTTGAATGAAGCAGTAGCACCGTTTGATTCGGAAACCTGTCTGCCTCTTCCACACGTTCGCCAATCGTGTAGGAATCGCCAAGACATAACATGGTATATTCTTTACTGGAATTTTGCATGGGTTGGTTTTGAGAAAATGCAGGCAAGATGGCAAAGAATAAAAAGACAAACAACACGGCGTTGTATTTTATCATCTTGGAGGATGTGAATGAAATACTCAATGCAGGAATATGAGTTTCTTCGTTTGTAACTCGTTACCTTTTTTAAACGTGTAATAATATGTGTTGGAGGAGGATTTCAAATTAACCGGTTCCAGTGTAAATGTGTGCCATCCTTTCTTCAGAAAGCCATTGTCAACCAACTTCTTTACTTCTTTTCCCATAAGGTCATATAAGGTAAGCGAATAAT
This sequence comes from Chitinophagales bacterium, assembly GCA_039919825.1. Lineage (GTDB taxonomy): Bacteria > Bacteroidota > Bacteroidia > Chitinophagales > UBA10324 > JACCZZ01. The sequence goes on from JBDSEW010000353.1 coordinate 34,973, forward strand.
TTCCGGGTATGGTAATGTTTACATCAATCTTTGTTTCATCGCTAAAAGGATTAGGATAATTCTGATACAGCATGAAATGACTGGATTCGAATGCAGGTGTTTCTTCAATCAGTGTTGCTACATCCACCTGGGCAGTCCATAACGATGTCGCGAAGCCGTCCTGTCTTGTCCATATAGGTGCAATTTTTCCGTCGTAAACACTGATGTTGGAGTAGTCGCCAAAGAATACGTCGGTGGTGAGCACAAATGGCTCACTGCTGATTTTTTGGTTGGTAAATGTAACACCTCCATCTGTTGAATAGGCCAGGTAAACGTCTGTACTCTGATCGCTGTAGTCGCGGCGATCATAAAAAAGTACGTAGATGTATCCGGTAGTTTGATCCACATCCATCCAGGTGAGGAATTGATGTTTGGCATATTCATCATCATTCACTTTTAGGGGAATGCTCCACGTTGTTCCTTCGTCCGTTGATTTCGACAGCCATACATCGGTATTGTCGGTGCCATTGCGCTGATCGGTCCAGTTGACATAGATGGTTCCATGATAAGCACCATTGCTCAAATCGGATTTTGTAACCGGCAATCCATTGCAGCGGATCATTCCGGGAATATAATAATCCCAGCCACCCGGCTGATCCGAAACCACGATGTCATCATCCAGCCATGTTTCACCACCGTCCAATGACCTGTCGAAGAACAAAGTATCACGGTTCGACCAGCATACATATACTTCACCATTTACGCCAATGGCAGGCACTGCTCCTTCTGTAGTATTATCACCATCAATACAATCGCCGGCTAATCTATTGATACGAACAGGTGTGCTCCAGGTTGCGGCATCGTCAGTTGACTTTGAAAAAAGAATGACAGAGCTGTCATTTGGATCGGAGCTTCCATATTGATCAAACTGTGTCCAGGTTACATACATACTATTGGTGTTCTGGTCTACAGTAGTCCAGGCTTTATCCTGGGCGTGCGTTCCGTTTAGCCCGGTATAGGTTCCTGCAGACCATGATGTGCCATTATCTGCGGAACGCTGGCAAACGATGCGGTCGATCCAGTTGCCGGATGCAGGATTGGAAAGGTGGATGTAGTAAAAATTTCCTGCAGTGTCGGTAAAGATGCAGGGATCGCCCCATACGCCATAAGGAGATTCTAATTGATCTTTTTCCCAGGTAAGGCCCCCATCAAGCGATTGATAAACATAATTGATATTGGCTCCTGCAACAATGTTGTTTGTGTTTTTAGGATTGATGCAGATGCTGGGTTCTTCAGGGTTACCGGTATCATCGATCTTGATATTTAAAAACTGGCCAAATGAATATTCATGGCTTAAAAGAAAAACAAACAACAGGAATTTTATCATGAATGATCCGCTGGAAATTTTTTTTGATTACACTTCTTGCAAAACTTACGATAAAAATACGAGTAAAAGATGAAGATGGTAAAATGAGAATAATAGACCGGGGATAATAGACCGATACCGCTCCCTTCTTTACTTACAGTTTGTAAATGCCCCACAGATACAATAAATAAATAACCGGCGTAAATACGGTTCTAAGGCTTATTCATCTTTACCTGATTAGTCCTATTTTTGCGATCCATGAATTTTCCTTCCAAACTCATTGAACAAGCCGTTAATGCATTTGAAAAACTGCCCGGCATTGGAAAAAAAACCGCTTTGCGATTGGTGCTGCACCTCTTAAAACAGGATGTGGCATCCGTTGAGCAATTTGGTGAAGCCATTGTGCGCATGCGGAAAGAAATACGTTTTTGCACAAACTGCCACAACATCGCGGACCGTGAGTTGTGCAGCATCTGTGAAAGCCAGAAAAGGAATCGCCTGCTTGTTTGCGTGGTGGAAAATATCCGCGATGTGATTGCGATTGAATCTACCAATCAATACAATGGGTTGTACCATGTTTTGGGTGGAGTAATCAGTCCTTTGGAAGGTATTGGTCCTGAAGAACTGAATATTGAGTCATTGGCAGAACGATGCAGGAAGGGTGAGATTAAAGAAGTGATCATGGCATTAAATCCGACCATAGAAGGCGATACTACTATTTTCTACCTCTCTAAAAAATTACAAACACTTCCTGTTAAGATCACCAGCATTGCGCGGGGGATTTCATTTGGCGGGGAACTGGAATATGTGGATGATATCACGCTGGCGCGGTCTATTGCCACAAGGATGCCATATGAAAATTATTTAGTGAAGAGCAGTGAATAGTGGAAATAAAAAATGACCACATCACCCAAACGCTAAATGATAGCAGCAATTCCGACGCGAAACAGCATTTCCACTTAGCCGGATTGTGAATCCTCAATAATGGTGGCAAAGCCGGTAACTTTTACCGGCCCTGCCACCATTACAGGATTTCCTTCATTAAGCCGAGTTTGAAAATTGTAAACTCTGTTTTCAAATCCATAAAATTCTATTAACGCTCAATCACCAATTTACTGGTCACCACTTCTTTATTGGTAGCGAGTTGCAGCAGGTATAAACCTGAAGGTACATCGCTGCTGTTGAATGTTACCTGATGACTTCCTTCCGGATACATTGCATTACTTATTTCATCTATCACTTTTCCATTGAGATCAATCAGCCTGATAGTTATCGGTGATGCATCGTATAAAGAGAATGAAATGGTGGTGTTATCTGAGGCAGGATTGGGGAAAATTCCTGCTTCGAGGGGTGCATTTACCTGCTCATTTAACAATCTAAGTGGAGGAGTTGTGAAATCGGGACCCATGGTAAAAGGTGATGCGATGAGTGGCTGGTTGGCACATATACTTTGAACGGCCCATTTATAGGTGGTGTTCGGAAGCAGGTTGCCGAGTTTTTTTGAATTTCCTGAGGATGATTTTTTAATTCCAGCAGGGTTACCGTCCTGATGATAAAAAATCTTATAGCCTATGGCGCCAGGTGCAACATTCCACTGTACTTTAGCCGAAGTGCTTGTAAGATTGGAAACGAAAAGTTCGATAGGTTGCGGGCAGTCATTTACTGCTAACTTGCTCAGCACGACGTCATCCACATAGAATTCAGCATCCTGAGCATTAAAGGCATATGCAAAAATGTTCATCCCTCCCCACATCTTTTGTGCACCGGTTCCGGTAGCGCCGAGCGACCATTGCCAGTTGTAAACAGAGGCTGAATTAATGTAAAGCACAGCAAGATCATTGTTGAGATCCACACTCACTTTGATATCGTTCCACGTGCCGGGATTGTAGCTAATAGGGATTGTTGCACCGCCCGCCAGTGCATTTCCACCACCTGCATTATCAAAATATACCTCCAGCATCCATGCGATGCCGGGCACCGCGCTTTGCTGAAGGTTGAAGTAAGCTCCCTTGCCGATTACTATGTACATCTTCATCTTCAATTCATAAACTCCGGAAGTGTAGTCGGATGGAAATGGGAGAACAAGATCCGTGGGCCCCGTATTACCGACAATGTAAACGGAATTGGATTCGCTATATGCCTGCGCATCGCTTACCAGTGCATCTTCGGATGCAGTGCCACCGGACCACGTAGTCCAGAGTGCAGAATTAGCTGCAAGCAGTGAACCGGCAGTATAACT
>JBDSEW010000367.1:0-2854 GCA_039919825.1 Chitinophagales bacterium
GGCCTGTTTTACTTTTATAGAATATTGTACGGCGATGGTATTACCGGAAACTTCAAAGCCTGTCTGATAATTAAAAAACTCATTGTCCGTATTAAAGTTTTTAGGTAACGATTCAATTTTATAACCATTTGGTATTTTGAAATTGCCCTCGTATTTATTGTGGTAGGGGTATTCGAATTGAAGGGGAAATTTTCTTTTCCCATCCTGTGAAAACGTACTGTACCACACCGGAATCACGAAGGGTGAAAAGAATATCCGGCTTGAGGTGATTTGCGAAAATTCCGGAATATTCGCTTCGAGGTGAACGGCTCCGGAAACCTGATCTGCGTTAAACCGTGAATACGCAAACTTGCTGATGGTGAAATTTGGAAGGCCTGTTCTATCGCGAAGTACATCCAGCTTTTTATCATCAGCAAGTTCAGCCAACGCCAAATGGTTTTCAAGGGCTTCGTTGCCGAGAAATTTCATATCGATGGTAATGGTTGCATTTCTGGGATCTGAAAGATCCGTAGTAAAGTGACTCAATTCATAGTTGTCTTCTGCTCGGGTAGCAGGTGTTTTTACAATGTAACCACCTTCGGGTGTTATCAATAATACATGGCGGTTTTCGGTAAACGTGCTCAGGAAGTTAAATGGCAAATGCTGACTGGTGCATTCCAGCCATAACGAATCTTTTTCAGAAGGCACCACGAGTATCACATGATTGAACTGATTACTGGTGAAAGAAACGTCGATGTCGTCATTATCAGCAGCAGCCAATGCGGGAAAGGAAGTGATACCGGTTGCGGCGAGCATGGCCTGCATGTAGTTGGTAAGTGCTTTGCAATCTCCATATCCATGCTCAGATACAAAGTCTGCACTCAGCGGTTGCCATCCGCCAATGCCAAGCACAATGTTTACGTAACGGGTATTTTGCTGAAGATAGTAATACAAGACCTTTGTTTTTTCAACAGGGTCACTGATACCATTGACCAATGAATTTATTTTTGAAACATTTTCTGCAGATAATTTTTGCCGGCCCTTTGACAGGTTATAATACCATGATCCGAATGCTTTCCAGGAAGCAGTACTGCCTTCATAGTTATCAACAGCGAAAGATGCAGGTGCTATAGCCAATGAGATGGCCTGATCAGCTCCTGAAGGACCGTAATTTTCAATCCGGAACGAAGGAATGTTTTTCAACGACCATGCGTAAACCACATTTCCTTTGGATGAACTGATTTTTGGTTCCGCCGAATAGTTGTGGAGCTGGTAGCGGAATACATAATCCTGAGGTACAGACAATAGATAAACTGCATTCAGCACTGACTGATTTTGTTCCTGCGGAAACCAACGTGGTACGGAGATGAAACCCTGGTAGCTGACTGTGTAATCAATACTAACGCGATACGGGTATTGCGCTGAATTAATAGATAACACCAGGTTCCGCTGATCACTCATGAGGGTGCTGTTTCCTATTGAACTGTAGTCTTTCAAATCGGTTCTTGTGTATCGTTTTATTTTTTCCCCTGCAACATTATAGTGTGTGATTTCCACGCTGGTGATAACGCTGAATTTATCGTAGCTCTCAAAAAAATCAGCTGCTTCTGCACCTTGTTCATTAAGAACCAGCACTTCGCGGTGCACTGTTTTCAGCGCCGAAGTAATAGATTGTACTTCGAACATTGTTTTTTCCAGCAACACCACAGCATCGGCATATTTTTTCAGTGAATCGGGAATGTTGCTCAGTATCTCCGGAACCTGGGCATTTGCAGTTTGCAGCATGCAGGTAAAAATTGCTGCCGCGAGACTGAATGACATCATCATACATTTCATAATTTCCTTTTCAATACGATCTGGTCGTTGTTGATAGATACGAACTTATCAAAAAACTCGCGCAAATAAGCATAATAGACCGGTTCAAAATGAGACTGGTTGAGAGTGAGTGTGATAATCATTGAAATTTTATTGTCTTCCACTTTCATGATCCGCTTGAATTCACCCCTGTTTTCCGGTAGTTTCATCACCATGTTTTTCGGAAGTTCTTCTACAGAAAAATTATCAGCCAGCGTAAAATCAGAAACATAGCTTAACTGCGTTAAGTAACCAAAATCCACCGGATAGGTTCTCGATTCAGATTTAAATGGGTTCTCTTGCATGAGTTTAACCAGGATGGGGTTGAAGTAAATTATTTCTTCACCTGAATATCCTGTTTCATAGGTAAAATTATAGGTGCTCGACAAAACAGCATCTGTATTATCAATATTCTTTGCGCCGGTAAGTTCTATTTTCAGATCAGGGTTCTTTTTAAAATCGTAGAGGTCAATCAACTGTTTGTCATCCTGTGATTTCTTGTAATCCGATCTGATACGTAAGGCACTGTAACCATCGTCTGCAATGGTAATGTTTCCTGACAGGTGACCTTCCTTATCAAAATCAGCAATAGTGCGAATGGTTTTTTTCCTCTTACCCTGGGCGGGAATTTCCACCCAGCGCACGGCCTCCTTCTGAATAACCAATCCCGGCCGGTCTGTAGTTCGAATGGGTAAAAGGTTCCAGGGACGATTGGGATTGGTAGCATCAAGAAAATATTTCGTGGTGTCGATCTCTACCATTGTTATGAGGTAATTAAACTGTTCGGTGATGGGATATATTTTTTGTGGATAACCATGTTCCCAGGTGCTTGTGAGAATAAGGTTAGCATCGAGGCTGGCATTGCGGAGCATCAGTGTAAGCAGCAACGCGAAATCACCAAGGTCACCTCTTCGTTGTTTAAAAACCCTGTTCAGATCATTAGTGCTATAGAGGTTTGTTTTTTCTGTGTACACCATGTTATCGCGAACCCAGTTATAAATGACGTGCATTTTTTTAATGG
>JBDSEW010000389.1:0-6884 GCA_039919825.1 Chitinophagales bacterium
CTAAAATCCCGAAGTACAATTGGTTTACACGTTCCCTGATATTATGAAATGCCACGTCAATATTTGCTTTGTCAACTTCAGTACTTGCTTTGGCAATCTCCTTTTGAGCATGTGTTGCTCCGCCATCCCAAATTGTCTGGTTGAGTTGCCCGATACCAATGAATTGAAATTTTTCCTCCGCCGCCGGTTCCTGTCCCGGGATTGCTACGGATGGAAAACCGCTTATAATATACGCACCAATGGCATTAACACTTACCTGCGGTAGGTATGCTTTGTTGGCATTGGAAATAGTATAGTCCAGCGATTTCGTGATCAAATCGTATTGCTTTATCAGCGGATAATTTGCTTTAGCCCTTGCCTGGCAGGTATCAATATTCAGTTGCGCAAAACCGTTCGCTCCGGTCATTATCAAAACGATCGTAAGCAGCACTGCATAACCGGAATATAAGCTGGGATAAGTTCGCGGTTTCATCATGTGAATGAAAATTTGTTTAAAATCACTTTGCTTTGAGGATTGCTTTTATCCAAACCGGTATCAGTTGCTTCCTTTCATTCATTAAGGTGTTGAACGATTTTTCGTTCACCATGCCGGTCATCATCAGCATGGGTTTTGCAACAAACGGAAACACCGTCATCCCTAAAATATTCACCAGGAAATGAGCAGGATTAATGTCAGCTCTTTTTTCTCTGAGTTGTTGGATAAACGATGACTGGGTAATTAGTTTGTCTAAAGGAATTTTCTGTATGATTTCAAAATTCTTCTTTCTCAGTTCATTCAAAACGAAAGTAGGCAGGTCAGGATTTTCAACAAGCACATCAATATAACCTGAAACAATCAATTCAATTTTGGTTTCAAGGGTTGTTGCCGTATCGTTTAGCACAGGGGCAATAATTCCAAACAGCTTCTGAATTTTTTCCTGCATCACCAGGTCAAACAATTTCTTTTTACTGCGGAAATAATAATTCAGCAGCGCGAGGTTGATTCCTGCTTCCTCGGCAATATCACGTGTTCGTGTGGCCGAAAAACCGTTGCGCATAAAGACTTTTCTTGCGGCCACTTTTATTTTCTCCTCCGTGTTGGTTTCAACCGGTATATTTTTCTTTGCAGCCATCAAAAAGGATTAAGAGTCTGCAAATAAAATGAATTTAATTGTTTTAAACAAGTATTTTAATCATTTGATTAAATCATTGCACTATTCCCCTATAAAAGGGAGTACAGTAAAAGAGACGAAACCTTCCAAATCGCAATGTTTTTTCTTGAGGGAGTGCTGTTCCTTGACGGTTACAGATCTGATTATACAAAACAGAAAAATAATACGTTAACTGAGCCAGTTAATTATAAGTTAACGGTAGGAAGGATGACATTAAGTTGGGAACGATGAATCAAATTTTACATGAAAGCTGGAATGGCTAACCATGTTTATTCTGATTCTTAGGCTCCAATGAATAGAGCAAAAAGGAAAGATGAACCAGACAAAAATCGTAATGTCAGCGTGTTTATTATTCAGCTCATTTGCGTATGCTCAATCTTCATTGGAAATGCATAAACATTCTTTGTCACAGTTTTCTTTTTATGTAGGAATCAATTCAGCAATATACTTTAATGATGAATACACTGCTGGTCCACTAAACAGTCCGGTTGCACAAGGAGGATCTTATGTGTATATGTTCAAACAAATACCCGCTATTTCATTTGAAGCAGGAGTACATTTCTCACATCACTTCAACAATAAAATATTTGCTGAGACAGGTTTCAACTACGTACAACGAAAAAAAATGAGTGAGAAAGGTCAATTTTCATATTATGACACAGGCTATCAGGATGTTGCCAAATCTTTATATGAGGACGATAACTTTGAAGTTCCTGCCTTGCTTGGTGTTTCATTTGGAAATCTAAATATAAAAGCTGGAGCGGTTTTTCCGCTGTTAAGTATAGCCTCACGTAAACTTATATTCGAGGATGGAAATAGATTGAAAGTGTTTACTCATCTAAATTTTATTGGTTCGAATACCGACTGGATTTATCCCTCCCTGCATATCAATTACGATTTAGCAATATCACGCTCTGTTATTTCTCCATTTATATGTATTGATTATATCGGCTTTCCATTTTTACATATAGGTACCAGTTTTACTGTGTCAAAAAAATAAGTTTGAATCTGGATTTATCCAAAGGAATTATATTGAAAAAGTAGTTTGCACAGAAGGAATTCTCACTTAAAATGGGCTAAGTCAAAAGCAATAGGATACTTCCTTCGACAGGTTCATAACAAGCCTAAATAATTTTGATCAGCAGTCGTGTCTCCAATTTCAGGGAGACGTAGCTCTCTTGTTCTCTCACTGGTGTTCGAAACCTTAAGCTATTAATTTATTTGTTGTAATCACGTGTCTATTTTAAGAAGAGATACCTTAAAAAAAATTGTCACAGTGAGCGGAGTCGAACTGCGACAATTTTTTTTAAGTAATGTTCGACATTTCAACAAAGCAATGTCACAGTGCGCGAAGTAGAGCTGCGACGCTACTTTTGTTAAGCGGTTCCTCAAAAAAAATGTCATTCTTCAACTCCGCTCAGAATGACATTTTTTTTGCTTCTATTGTCGTTGTTGAAAGTTGATCATCACTGTAAATTTAACAGATCAATGCTTCGAACACCTATGATACAAATCCCCAAACTCACGCGCGTTTGCAGTAAGGCCTTGTGCTGTGGCGAACGCGTGCGCCTCCCTCAAAGGCTTGCCTGCACACGCGCTCGAGTTAAAGACTTCCAATTGCAAGCGCAAAAGCATATCCAGCAAAACTGCGCGCGGTAAATATGCTCTCGGAGGCCACCTTTCTTCATCGACAGGGATTGTTATCAATTTTAACATGAAACCAATAAAGCATGATAAATTGCTTAATGCTGAATCATTATGATCAAAGCGCTACTCATTGACGACGATGACCATTCCAGGGATTACCTGAAGGCCCTTATCGGCAACCACATTCCTGAAAGTACTTCACTGCATATAGCGGGCGATGCCTTGCTGGGAAAAGAGCTGGCTGAGAAGCACCAGCCTCAGCTCATTTTTCTGGATGTGGAAATGCCTAAGTATTCAGGATTCGATTTCCTGAATATGATGGAGGAGAAAAATTTCGATGTGATTTTTACTACTGCTTTTCAGAAATATGCAATAAGAGCTCTTCGCTTCAGTGAACTGGATTACCTGGTGAAACCTATTGATTCGGATGATTTACGCTCAGCCATTGACCGCTATTTACAAAAGAAACCAGAACAAAGGCAGCGTAATCAGTTGTATGGTAATTTGCTGGATTCACTTCGAAACCCTGATTTAAAGGAATCAAAGCTCGCTATTACCACTGCGCAGTGATACCGTGCAGTTTTTTACCACCTGCACCCACCCTGCCGATGTTTTTCTTCGTATGCGCGTTAAGACCGACAACAGCGAACTGCTTCTGAAAGGTGCCTATGATTATTTTAAAGTTGATTCCTTCCGTAATCTTTCTCTCCTCTTTCGTCCATCCATAAAGTTCATTAGCAGTTTCATTTATTCTTGCTACGGGGTAATCTATTTTTAATTGCAACTGATGTTTTGATTTGAAGTTTTCATTGCCACTTATCTTCAATTGATCTTGCTATTTTATAGTGAACTCCTACCAATAAGCCTTCAAATGCATTACGAATAATAAACCTTCCCGCCCGTAAAATAAATAGATTCGTTTTTGGGTCTCCAAAGGAAATATGTTTGTATCCATTATCAGGAAAAATAATACTTACGCATTTACATTACCATACTAAACTCAGCATCATGAAAATATCAACCCTGCTTTAACAACAACGATAAATCCCTTGCGGCTACTTTCAGACAAACAATTTTATTCACAGGCAACAAAATATCATTCAAACTAAAAAACTCACCCATGAAAAAGCAATTACTTACCACTACGATCTGCATTGTTACTTTTTTTACGCAGCAGCTATTCGGTCAGGCCAATGAGCAGCTTTCAAACCTCATTTCCCCTACACAAGTTAACCAGCATCTTTTGCCGGGTACTGATAACAGCAAAAATCTCGGATCATCCTCTAAATCATGGAAAAACCTCTACCTGGACGGCGATATGTATATTGATGGAAACAGGTTTACCTACCTGCCTACATCAACCAGCACTTTTGTAGGCAACACAGCTAACACCACCTCAACCGGTGTTGGTAATTCTGCTTTAGGTTACCGTGTTTTAATGGCCAATACCAGTGGTATTCAGAACTCAGGTCTGGGTGCTTATCCGCTGGAGTTCAATACTACAGGCAGAGATAATACGGCTTTGGGGTATGCTGCGCTGAACCACAACACTACAGGTTCCTACAATTGTGCGATCGGAAGCTTTGCTCTTTTCAATAACACTTCCAGTAATAATAATTCTGCATTTGGATATAATTCGCTTCGAAATAATAATACCGGAGATTATAATTCGGCTTTCGGGGCTGGGGCTCTTTACTCCAATACTACCGGGTATTATAATTCAGCGCATGGATACGAAGCTCTGGAAGAAAACACTACCGGACACAATAATACAGCAAATGGATTCTGGTCCCTGCATTCGAATACTCTCGGAAATTACAATACGGCAAGTGGAAGCTATGCTCTTTATGCTAACACTACTGGGGCCAGTAATACGGCAACCGGCTATTTTGCTCTCGATGGTAACATCACCGGAGGTAATAATACGGCTAACGGATATTACGCGCTTTCATCCAACACCATCGGATCTTCTAATACAGCAACCGGATACAGCGCAGGGTCATTCAGTAATAATTTTTCCCATTGCACTTTAATTGGATATGATGCTGATCAGTCTGGTTTTCCTGATCTGGATAACTCAACCGCATTGGGAAATAACAGTCGCATTACGTCAAGCAACCAGGTTCGTATTGGTAACTCCTCAGTATCTTCCATTGGCGGCTATGCAAGCTGGACGAATATCAGCGATGGCAGGTATAAAAAGGAAATTAGAGAAAATGTGCCGGGATTGGAGTTTATCAATAAACTTACTCCTGTAACGTATCATCTGGATGTTACAGGAATCAAAACATTTTTGGGTGAAGACATAACCGGCGAAGAAACAAGAGAAGGTTTTAAGGAAAAGTCTGCAGAAGAAAAAGCATTGGGTGAAAACGGAGTGAAAGAAAAAGAACAGATCGTTTATACCGGATTTATCGCACAGGATGTTGAAACTGCAGCAAAAGAAATCGGTTATGATTTTTCGGGAGTAGATAAACCACAAAATGAAAGCAGCTTGTATGGCTTGCGGTATTCTGAGTTTGTTGTGCCGATAGTGAAAGCAGTGCAGGAGCTTTCCAGCGAAAACGATGAATTGAAATCAAGAATAGAGAAATTAGAATTGCTGATGGGATTGAACGATAAAAGTAAAGTTCCAAACGCAGAACAGCAAACAATAGAGCTAAAAGGAATGGATGTCCCATCACTTGGTCAGAATGTTCCCAATCCATTTAACAATATTACCGTGATCAGTTACTATGTCCCTCAGCAGGATGCAAAAGCGCAGATGCAGTTTGTTTCTGTTACCGGTGAAGTACTTCAAACCACCACGCTTTCAGCAGGCAAAGGAAATGTTACCGTAAAGGCAAGCGAAATACCGTCAGGAACCTATCAGTATTCATTATTGGTGAATGGAAAAGTGATAGCGACAAAAAACATGAACCTGATAAAATAATGTTTTTGATAGCGAATCGTTGACTTGAAACGCTATTGATAAAAAATAAAACCGTAATATTTACAGTATGAAATCAAAAATTTACATCATTGCCTTCCTTGTTTTTGCAATGCCCAACCTGTGCCTTGCTCAATACACAAAACTGCTTGATATGGATAATACTGCTACGGGCATTTATCCTTATTACGGAGCATTGTATTCTGATGGCACTTTTCTATATGGTACCACAACAAATGGTGGATTGAATGGCGACGGAACAATATTTAAAATTAAATCTGATGGAACGGCATTTAGCAAATTGCTTGATTTTGATGAAACAGTGACGGGTTCAATAGGGGAGAGTTCATTGATCTCTGATGGAACATATCTCTATGGCACTGCCCGCAAAGGCGGGACATCAGGCGACGGAACTGTTTTCAAAATTAAACCTGACGGTACAGGATTTACTAAAATTCATGATTTTGCAGGTGAAGAATTGGGTCGCGATCCGCATGGAAGCCTGTATGATGATGGTATTTTTTTATACGGTATGACTGGTCAGGGTGGTGCAGATGGGGTAGGAACTATTTATAAACTTCAAAAAGACGGATCAGATTTTTCTATAGTCTTCAATTTTGAGTTTTGGGATTTTGCACTTACCGGCAATAGCCCTTACGGCTCACTGATAACTGACGGAACCTATCTATACGGTATGACAGTGGGCGGAGGAGTAGTCAACCAGGGTGTCGTATTCAAAATTAAACCAGATGGAACAGGATTTCTGAAACTCCTGGATTTTACTGACGACCCCAACGGCTCCTGGGGTTATGGGTCACTTGTATATGATGGTACTTATTTATACGGCATGACAAACAACGGCGGCGAATATAACAGGGGAACGATCTTTAAAGTAAAGACTGACGGAACCAACTATGAAAAACTACTCGACCTGGATAACTCAAATGGGGCACAACCTCTCGGATCTCTCATTCTGGTGGGCACTACCCTATATGGTATGACCGAACTGGGCGGTGAGGATAACGACGCCCAAGGAAATATGTTCAGCATAGAAACAGATGGCAGCAACTTTACAACACTCATTGATTTTGACGGAGATAATGGTTCTACTCCATACGGAACATTGTTGTATGAAGATGGCGCATTCTTCGGAATGA
>JBDSEW010000445.1:0-4014 GCA_039919825.1 Chitinophagales bacterium
TGAGGGAGTGGTGAATGGTGAATGGTGAGTGGTGAATAGTGAATGGTGAAGGTTCAACATCGTGAGATGTGTTCTGTGTATCGTCTTTCGTTTCATAAGGTTCCCACTGATCCACAACGAGCGTTTCGTTTCCACCTGCAATTTTTTTCCCCAGCCAGTATAAACTCTCCAGGGTGCGGCACGAAGTGGTTCCCACAGCAACTAATGGCCGATCTTTTCTCAACAGCAGTTGTTCGACGATTTCTTTCTGCACCACAAATTGTTCGGTATGCATCTGGTGGCCTTCCATTACGGCTGCCTTCACAGGTTTGAAGGTGCCGGCACCAACATGGAGTGTTACAAACATTGGATGAATGTTCTTTTCTTTCAATGCTTTAAAAATATTTTCTGAAAAATGAAGGCCGGCAGTGGGTGCGGCAACAGAACCATCCTGGTAAGCATATAAAGTCTGGTAACGGCCTTTATCATCGTTCCCAGCTGCTCTTTTAATATAAGGAGGAAGGGGGACGTAACCTGCGGCTTCAAGTATTTTTGCAAAGGAAAGCTCCTTTGGTGTCCAGGAAAAATGGACCAGGAAATCATCGCCTGATTTTCCATTTAAACGAACTTCCAGCTCTCCTTCCTGATCGTTGATGAAAATTTTTCGCATTAAAATTTCCGCTTTCCATTTCTTTACATTTCCTACGAGGCACCGCCAGGTGCATGCTGCATGCTGGAACATGGCCAGTTGCATGTGGTGAAACGGTTCAACCGGTTCGAGCAAAAAGACTTCTATAGATGCACCGTGTTCATTTTTAAAAATGATGCGGGCATGTATAACTTTTGTGTCGTTAAAGATGAGGTTGCTATTTTCAGGAAGATACTTTGCGATTTCAGCGAAAACTTTTGCTTCTATTTCTCCCTCATTATAGATCAACAGCTTGGATTGGTCGCGCTCCGCTAAAGGTTGTTGCGCAATCCTCTCAAATGGAAGTGCATAAGTATAGTCGGCGATGGAAAGATTTTTCGGATGCATGGTATTGAAGCAAGCTTCGAAGGTAGCCGTAAGAGAACATGTTTACTGCATGTTGTTAAAAATGTTGTTTCGTATTTCGTCGTTATGCTCCTGCAATAACTATTTTTGCGCGCAATGACGGTACTACGAATTTTTTTGATGGCGATCACATTCAATTTGGTTTCGCTGAATGGGGAATCTATAAAGAATACACAGGGTCAATTACCAGACAACGGTATTCCACCCTATTTATATGTTTCATCAGCCTGGGTAGATTCAATACTACATTCGATGACACCTGATGAGCGCATCGGGCAACTTTTTATGGTCCCTGTTTATTCACGACAGGATAGTGATCAGGCAAAAGTGTTTGACCTTGTGAGAAATTATCACGTAGGTGGAATTATTTTTATGCAGGGCGGTCCTGTCAGGCAGGCGAAACTCACGAATTTATTACAAAGTATAGCGCAGGTTCCCCTGATGATCAGCCAGGATGCTGAGTGGGGACTGTCTATGCGCATCGACAGCACCATTCGTTTTCCACGCGAGCTGGTGCTGGGAGCCATACAGGATGATCAGCTGATCTATGAATTTGGAAAAGAGATGGCCCGCGAATGCAAACGTATCGGCGTAAATGTGAGTTTTTCTCCGGTAGTGGATATCAACAGCAATCCGTTGAATCCGGTGATTGGAGATCGTTCTTTCGGGCAGGACAAGTTTAATGTTACCCGAAAAGGAATTATGTACATGCGTGGGTTGCAGGATGGAGGTGTGCTGGCCTGCGCGAAACATTTTCCGGGACATGGTGATACTGACCAGGATTCACACAAGACATTGCCCACCATCAACAGTTCGCGCAAGCAGCTTGATTCAATGGAACTGTACCCGTTTCAAAAAATGATTGATGCCGGAGTTGGAAGCGTGATGGTGGCACATCTGAATATTCCTTCACTCGACAGTGCGAACAACCTGCCTTCTACGCTTTCCAAAAAAATTGTCACCGGCTTATTAAAGGTGGATATGGGGTTTAAGGGATTGAGCTTTACAGATGCATTAAATATGAAAGGCATCAGCAACTATTCCAAGCCCGGCGAAATGGAACTCCAGGCATTGATAGCAGGTAACGATGTATTGCTCTTTTCCGGTAATGTTCCAACAGCCATTACATTGATTAAACAGGCCATTGAAAAAGGAGAGGTTAGCCAGGAGGATATTGATGCCCGCGTGCGTAAAATTTTGCAGGTAAAATATTGGCTCGGTCTTCACACCAGAAAATTAATCGATACTGATAGTTTATATGATGATCTTAATAACGGAAGTGCACTTTATCTGAATCAGCAACTCACTGCCAACGCACTTACACTGGTGAACAATAAAAACAATTTCATTCCGGTGCGGGAATTAAACCACGTTCGCTTTGCCTCCCTGGTGATAGGAGCTGCGGAGGAGACTCCGTTCCAGCGAATGCTCACCAACTACGCTGGCATCAATCATTATCAAATTAAAAAGGATGCTTCTGAAAAGGATTTTACCTCGATGGCTTACAAACTAAAAGAATATGATGTTGTATTTGTAGCCATTCAAAATATGTCAAGGTATCCGGCCAATGGTTTTGGAGTTACACAAGGCACCAAAAATTTCATCAAACAAATTACAGCAACACCGGCTAAAGTAATCGTCACGGTTTTTGGAAGTCCTTATGCATTGAAGTTTTTTGAAAGCGCCGATTGGCTGCTCGAAGCTTACAATGATGAAATGATAACTCAGCAACTGGCTGCGCAAGTCATCTTTGGCGGATGCGCTGCAAGTGGAAAACTGCCGGTGAATGTATCAGGAAACCTGGGAATGGGGATGGGAATCACTTCCGATCCACCTATCCGTTTAAAATATACGTATCCGGAAGAAGCAGGTATCAGTTCAGAAAAACTAAAAGTAATTGATACACTGGCAGACCAGTCCATTGGCCAGCATGCAACACCAGGTTGCCAGGTGTGGATAGCAAAGGATGGAAAGGTGATCTGGCAAAAATCTTATGGCGATTTCACGTATGATTTCGACCAGAATGTTACCGACGATGCCTTATATGATCTTGCCTCCATTACGAAAGTGGCAGCCACCACCATGATGCTGATGAAACTGTACGAAAGCAAAAAACTGAACCTTAATGCTACTGTCGCTTCCTGCCTTCCCGAATTTAAGGGAACGGACAAACAGGATATTAAAATCCATCAGCTGCTCACCCATGAAGCAGGTTTTGTGCCCTACTTTCCATTTTATAAAACCACCATAGACAGTTCCGGCAATCTGAAAGAGACCATTTACAACAGGGCAAGGTCAGGTGAGTTTACCATTGAAGTAACTCCGGACATTTTCATGAATAAAACGTACGTCGATACCATTTGGCATAAAATCATTACTACACCATTGCAGTCGCCTGGCAAATACATTTACAGCGATAATGATTTTTATCTCCTGAAAAAAATTGCCGAGAAAAATTCTGGCGAAAACCTGGATCAGTTTGTGGAAAATAATTTCTATGATCCTTTGGGTTTGAGTCACCTGTGTTTTCACCCTTTGCAGCATTTTCAGAAAACTCAGATTGTACCTTCAAACTATGACTTTACTTTCCGGAAAGAATTGCTGCAGGGCAGTGTACATGATCAGGGTGCCGCAATGATGGGAGGAGTTGCAGGTCATGCAGGTTTATTCTCCAATGCAAATGATGTGGGAGTGCTGATGCAACTGCTGCTGAATGGTGGTCAGTATGCGGACAAACGATACCTTGATGCGGCCACCATTGCCCGTTTTACTTCACGCAACAGTTTGAATAGCCGCCGTGGGTTGGGTTTTGATAAACCGGAAACAACCGACGGGAAAGCAAGCCCTGCCTGTGAGAGCGCATCTGCTGCTACCTACGGCCACCAGGGTTTTACGGGCACCTGTGTATGGGTGGATCCTGAGTATCAGCTGGTGTACGTGTTTCTCTCGAACAGGACTTTTCCGGACGATGAAAATAAAAT
>JBDSEW010000449.1:0-2796 GCA_039919825.1 Chitinophagales bacterium
TTCGTTAGAGATGGCAAGGGAAGGCGATTTTATTTTAGCGCTGAAGCTCGTGCGGGGAGCCTACATGGAAAAGGAGCGTCGTCGTGCAGTGGAAAGAAAGTATCCTTCCCCCATTCAGCCCGACAAATCCTCCAGTGACCGCGATTACGATGAGGCAGTTCGTTTTTGCATGGAACATCTTGACATTGTCAGTTGCTGTGTTGCTTCTCACAATGAAAAGAGTTCACTGATGGCAACGGAGATCGCTGTTAAAAAAAATATTCCCCCTTCACATCCTCACCTGCACTTCTCACAACTTTACGGCATGAGTGATAACATCACTTTTAATCTTGCCCATTCAGGTTACAATGTTTCGAAGTATGTTCCCTACGGACCGGTAAAAGATGTAGTTCCATATCTCATGAGAAGAGCGCAGGAAAACACATCAGTTTCCGGCCAAAGCAGCAGGGAGTTATTACTGTTAAAAAAAGAAATCAACAGAAGAAGAATTTGATCCGGGTGACCGCTACTCTCTAACCCCAGACTTTATCCTGAGGCAGATCAGGGGAAGAAATATTTGAAATTAAAAATTTTATGGTCGAATTTTAATGTTCCGTTTTAAAATAGGTTTGTAATGCAGGTTATACCCCAATCAAAGAAAAAAAAGTGGACATTGCAGGAGTATTATAAAACTCCGGAGGGAGTTTATTTTGAAATTATTCATGGTATTAAATATATGGCACCATCTCCTTTTAAAATTCATCAGCAGGTTTCCCGTGATCTCAGTTACTTGCTAATAACTTATACAAGAAAATATGACCTGGGAGAAATTTTACAAGCTCCTTTGGATGTTGTTCTCGCTGACGATACGGTGGTACAGCCTGACCTGATCTATATATCCAAAGACAATAAGCTAATTCAGGGCGATACAATTAAAGGCACGCCTGATGCATTGATGGAGATCATTTCTGCGGGAAGCGTTAAAAAAGACCGTGAGATCAAAATGAAGTTATACTGTGAGGCAGGTGTTCCTGAATATTGGTTGATTGAACCAGACCACCGTTCTGTAGAGATTTACCATCTCGAAAACGGGCTTTATAAAAGATATTGTTATGCTGCTGAAAGTGGTCAGGTAACTTCCATTGCAATTGCTGGTTTTGTACTGAATGTCGGGGAGCTATTTCCAGTAAAGTAATCACTGCCACTTTTGTGGATTCAGGTGTTGATAATATTTTCTACCGCAGGTGCCCTCACTTTTTTACTTTTAACTTTGTTTTAAATTCCAGAAGTTACCTTTTTGTATGAAACAGTACCACGATCTCTTACACCATATCTTACACCATGGCATTCGTAAAGAGGACCGCACCGGCACAGGAACGCTCAGCGTATTCGGCTACCAGATGCGTTTTGATTTGGGCAGGGGATTTCCATTGCTGACAACCAAAAAACTTCACACCAAATCCATCATTCATGAATTGCTGTGGTTTTTGCAGGGCTCTACCAATATAAGTTACCTGAAAGAAAATGGCGTGAGCATCTGGAATGAATGGGCCGATGAAGATGGAGAACTGGGGCCTGTTTATGGCAAGCAGTGGCGCTCATGGTTAACACCTGGTGGCCAAACCGTGGATCAGATCAGCAACGTCGTTCAGCAAATAAAAAAAAATCCCAACTCAAGAAGACTGATGGTAAGTGCCTGGAATGTAGCGGATGTAGATAAAATGGCATTACCTCCCTGTCATACGATGTTTCAGTTTTATGTGGCTCCACCTGATTTGTTGTCAGGTGAAACAAAAGGAAAGTTATCCTGCCAGTTGTACCAGCGCAGCGCCGATGTCTTTTTAGGAGTGCCTTTCAACATTGCATCATATTCTTTACTCACGATGATGATTGCACAAGTGTGCGACCTGGAAGCAGGAGATTTTGTACATACCCTCGGGGATTCACATCTTTATCTCAACCACCTGGAACAAACACAATTGCAACTCACCCGCGATTTCAGAAGTTTACCTCAGATGAAGATCAATCCGGAAGTGAAGGATATTTTCGGTTTCAGGTATGAAGATTTTGAATTGATGAATTACAATCCGCATCCTTCCATCAAAGCACCTATTGCTGTATGATCATCTCACTTATTGTTGCAGCCGCCGAAAACAACGTTATCGGCAAGGAAGGAAAGTTGCCATGGCACCTTCCTGCCGACATGAAATACTTCAAGCAAACTACTTCCGGCCATACGGTAATTATGGGGCGTGGTACACTTGAATCGCTTGGCAAGCCACTTCCCGGAAGAACCAATATTGTAATTACAAGGCAACAGCATTACAAAGCTCCGGGTTGTACTGTCGTAAGTAATATAAAGGACGCAGTTGCGTACGCGAATGAAAACGGCACACATGAAACATTCATTATAGGTGGCGGCGATGTCTTCAGTCAATCAATGTCGCTGGCTGATCGCATCTATCTCACCCGGATTTTTCACTCTTTTGAAGGGGATACTTTTTTTCCTGAATTGAATACTGATGACTGGAAGATGGTAAGTGAAGAACGTCACGAGCCTGATGAAAAAAACAAGTATGCTTTTTCGTTCCAGGAGTTTGAAAAGGTGAAGTGAGCTTAGTGGCTATCCAAAAATGCGTAATGCTGTTTGGATTTAAATTAAGAATTTTTTTGCGGTATAACTCTGGGAAAGGATTTAGGGTCGATTGATTCCTTATTATAGGATCATTTTTTTATCTCCAATTTCTTCATAAATCATCTTCCCAAAATTCTTCCTCCTCATTTCCCCTCAATTTTCCATCTTTGCGTAATTTTTAA
>JBDSEW010000036.1:0-10082 GCA_039919825.1 Chitinophagales bacterium
AGTCGTTCACGATTTTGCGGTATTCCAAAATTTACCGCGTTCAAAAGCTTGTAGTCAATCATGTAACCCAGCTTCTGTAACTCTTTTATCACTAAATCAAAATACCATTTGTTGGTGTAAAGCAGTCCGCGAACATTTTCAAACATGAAAACTTTCGGTTGCAATTTCTTTACAGCATCAATGAAAATTGGAAAACCATCCCGTGCATCTTCAATTCCCTTTTGATGCCCCCCAACACTAAACGGTTGACAAGGTGGCCCACCGATAACAATTTCGGCTTGTGGATATTCAAAGTCAAGATCAAGTTTAACTGTGAAGCAATCTCCATTCAGGTTTTTTTTATAGGTCGCAACGGCTGCATGTTCCATCTCATAGCCGATTGTGTTATAACCTGCGGCTTCAAAACCCAATGATAATCCACCACATCCTGCAAAGAGATCTAATGCAACCTCCTTCTCTGTTATCCGAGGCTTAAGCGTACTATTTATGTAGTTTACGTAGTTCATTAATTAACCGAAAATTATTTCAAAGTTAATGAAAATGATAATTACCGTTTTTCACAGTTCATTTAACAAAGTACATTTTCAACGGTCGTAACAAATTGGCCGTTCTCTTTTTTGTGTTGTTGCGTTACTGTTGAGGTATAGAAAAGCCCCAACCGATCAGCATAGTGACCAGGCAACTCAGCAGTAAAGGGATATATTTTGCTATGCTTTTTCATTTTTTGATTTGCTGAGATAACGCATCTTTTGTTCTGCAACTTTTAGTATTTCATCAGCAAACTCTTCATTTCTTAGCTCGTAAACAACCTTTTCGCTCATCCATTGAACAAGCAATTCTTCTTTGTCAGTGTCGTAATACCTGGCCAATTGAATAACCTGTGCTCTTGTTGGTTTTCTGTTTCCACTCTCAAACTTACTAATGAGGGCTTGATCAATTTGAAGTTTCGATGAAACCTCTCTGAGCAGAAGTCCATTCTTCTCTCTCGATTCACGAAGTATTTCATGGAATGATTTCATGGCAATCAATTATTAACTTGACAAAATAAGTCAAGTAAATCTAATATCCAAATTAGAAGAGAAATGACTTTTCCACACTGTTGTTTGTCTTATACAAAACCAAACTCAAATACAAAATGAAGTACCCACAACCTAATTTTACTCTTTGTCGCTTTCAGATCTATCTGTGAATCTCTTCCAATAAAAAAATTCATTCCACCTGTTTTATGTCCAATAGCCAACGGCCTGGCTCTTGGTTCCAATTCCACAACCACGCGCCATTTTTAAATCTACCTGCAAATCTGTAGGTTTGATCAATGAGATCACAAATTGAGGCCCTCGAAAAAATTTCCCGCCAGCTTGAGCCTGTTGCTGAAACAAGGAATACGGTAAGAAAAAAGGTGATTGACTATTCAGAAAATTTTATCAACCATATTGAAACCATTAAAGCTTTTGAAACAAGTGAAGAAAATGGTGCAGGGTTGTTCTCTTTTCCTTTTACAGAAGATCCGGTAGATATTGAACTGGCACTATCCGTTCTTAAGAACCAGGTGGATCATGCCGGGCTCAATCCTGCTTCCGGTGGACACCTGGGTTACATACCCGGAGGTGGCATTTATTATGCAGCGCTTGGAGATTACCTCGCTGATGTCTTTAACCGGTATGCGGGTGTTTACTTCGCCTCTCCCGGTGCCGTACGCATGGAAAATATGCTGATTCAATGGATGTCAGGATTAATCGGCTACCCAAAAGAAGCTGTTGGAAACCTTACTTCAGGGGGCAGCATCGCAAACCTGATGGGTATTGTTTGCGCCCGTGATGCCTCGCAAATAAAAGCCCGTGACTTTGAGAAAGCCGTCATCTACCTTTCCAAACAAGTTCATCACTCGGTCGACAAAGCCATTCGCATTGCTGGTTTGAAAGAATGCATCATCCGCCATGTTCCTTTGGATGAACAGTACCGCATGAAAGCCGATGACCTTGAAAGGATGATCGTACTGGATAAAACAAACCAGTTATTGCCTTTTTTAGTGGTTGCTTCTGCAGGAACAACGGATACCGGAGCTATTGATCCCCTTGACGAAATTGGATCCATTGCAAAAAAGCAGGAACTGTGGTATCATGTTGACGGTGCCTATGGTGGCTTTTTCATGCTTACTGAATCAGGAAAGCAAAAACTGAAAGGCATTGAACAATCAGATACCCTCGTGATTGATCCGCACAAAACGCTGTTTCTTCCTTATGGCTCAGGAGTAGTGCTGGCCAAGGACAAGAGTCAATTAAATGCATCCCACTTTTACGCAGCCAATTACATGCAGGACACACTACAGGCAACTGAAGAAGTTTCACCTGCAGATGTATCACCTGAGCTAACCAAGCATTTTCGGGGCTTGCGCTTATGGCTCCCTCTAAAGTTGTTGGGAATAAAACCCTTTCGTGCCTGTCTTGAAGAGAAGTTATTACTGGCCGACTATTTTTATGAGAAAGTTCAGGAGATCGGATTTGAGACAGGCCCCGAACCACAGTTATCGGTAGTCACTTATCGTTACATTCCCAAAACGGGTGATGCGAATGAATTCAATAAACGGCTGGTGGAAGAAGTGCAGAAGGACGGCCGTGTTTTTATTTCTTCCACCATGCTCGATGGAAAGTTTACGCTGCGGGCAGCTATTGTTTCTTTCAGGACGCATTTGCAGACGATTGACTTGTTGCTGGAAGTGCTCAAGGAAAAAGTGGAAGCGCTGGAAAAAGAATAAATAAGGGATTGACGATACCAGTTCTCCCGCGCTTAACAAGTCTTCCTGCTATCTTCCTTCATTCTTTTCGTTAGATTTGCTTTCACCAACTGCAACGCCATGATCAAACAACTACTCACTCCATTTTTCAGCACCCTGTTACTTTTTACTTTGTTGTGCAATCCTCATTTTGCGAATGCACAAAATCCTACCCCCAATGCCGGGTTTGAAGATTGGACTGCTGTTAATTTTTTTGGTAATTTTTTTATCCCCAACAATTGGGATAACCTTGATTCTGCTACTGCCATCATCGGCATCCTCACCTGCCAGCGGTCAACAGAAGCCCACAGTGGTACTTATGCAGTAAAGCTGGTGACCTATGAAGTAAATATTTTCGGAACAGATACGGCAAATGGAATTATTACGACAGGCAATCTCATCATCGTTCCTCCATATGGAATTGAAGGTGGTATTGTTTACCATGAAAGGCCGGACAGCATCGCCTGCTGGATAAAATATACACCTGCAGGTGGCGACTCTACACAGATTCAGTTTGATCTTTTCTCGGGCAGCGGAGATACTATAGGTACTGCCCTTTTAAAGATTGGTAAAACAGTCTCAAACTATACCCGCTTCACAGCACCCGTTCTATATTATTCTTCAGCAACTCCTGAATTATCACGGTGGATGTTCTCTTCCAGCAATGGTTATGATGCCGTGCCGGGCAGTGTGCTGTACATTGATGACATCTCCCTGCTGTTCACGACCGGAATTCAGGAAGTGCAAAATGAGTCCGGCATTCAACTGATTAATACCCTGGTATCTGATCAGTTATTGCTTTCTAATCCAAAACATCATGCAGGAAAATTAAAGGTCTATAACTCATTGGGAATGCTGCAGTCAATATTTCCTGTTAAGGAAGCATCGGAACAATTTCCGCTTGGCCATTTAAGCAATGGCATTTATTACTGTGCTGTGGTAAGTGAGGATGGAACGGTGCTGCTGCGTGAAAAAATAGTGGTGCAACAATAATCCTGCATGAAATTTTATTCACCGTTTCTTTTTTCCACTACCGTGAAATATGTTGCAACACTTCTATGGCTTCTTTTAGCCACACTTTCTTTCGGTCAAACTTCCGGCACCTTGAAAGGATTGGTGCTGGATGATGAATCCCGGAATGCAGTTATTGGCGCCAATATTTTCCTGATATCAGAAAAGTCCCTGGGCACGGCAACTGATGAAGATGGAAAATTCACACTCTTGCTTTCACCCGGCAACCAGACATTGGTATGCTCTTACCTTGGTTACATCAGCGATACTTTCACCGTAGTGATGGAAGCCGGAAAAATAACTACCTACAATATTTTGCTGAAGCAGGAATCGCAGGTGCTCGACAACATTGTTGTGTCAGCCGGAAAATATGAACAGCGGTTGGAAGACATCACGGTTTCTATGGAGTTGCTTAAGCCGAAAATTATTGAAGCACGAAACACCACCAATGTCACACAGGTTTTAGAACAAGTACCTGGTTTAAATATCCTGGATGAAGAACCACAGATCCGCGGCGGCAGCGGATTTGCTTTCGGTGTAGGAACCCGTGTGCTTGCTATGATTGATGGCATTCCTATACTGAGCGGCGATGCGGGCAAGCCAAACTGGAGCTTTATCCCGGTAGAAAATCTCGACCAGGTGGAGGTGATCAAAGGGGCTGCCTCTGTTTTGTATGGATCATCTGCTCTCAGCGGTACCATCAATTTTTTAACCGCTTACCCCACTTCACCATCGCAAACAAAGATCCGCCTGTATAGCGGATTCTATAGCACTCCCTCCAATGCTGCTGCCAAGTGGTGGAATGGTGCTGCAAACTTTTCCGGGCTGAATATCAATCATGCGATGAAGACGGAATTGTTTGATGTGATAATCGGCGGACAGCTTTTGTATGATCACAATTATATCGGCCCTCCGTTGGCAGATCCTTCATTGCCCTTTCCGCAGGACAGCCTGAACAACAGCGACATCGGTGATCGTTCCGGGCGTTTTAATTTCAATTTTCGTTACCGGCCTAAAAATGCAGATGGCCTCTCCATGGGTATCAATGGCAATGCAATGCTCGAACATTCCAACTTTTCACTGGTGTGGGGCGATGACAGTGCTAAAATTTACCGTGCCTTTCCATCCACCCTTACACTCTCCGATTCATGGCAGTTTTATTTGGATCCATATATCACCTACTTCACTCCTTCAGGATTACACCACGAAATAAAGTCACGGGTTTACATGACCAACAGTGACAATACCAATTCTCAATCTACTAAAAACGAAAGTTATTACCTGGAGTACGAAGCCTCCAAAGAACTTACAAAGATTGGCCAGTTGCATGTAACTACCGGATTTGTAACCACGCAATCCTATGTGCATGCGGAACTGTATTCCAGCAGCGGCAATTTGGATAACCGCATGCAAAATTATGCGCTGTTTGCGCAACTTGATAAAAAATTCTGGGATGTTATAAACCTGTCTGCAGGTTTCCGCGGTGAATATTTCCAAATCAATGGAACAGAAAATACGGTGAAACCCATCTTCCGTGCAGGAGCCAACCTGCATTTGGCAAAAAAGACCTTTATGCGTTTCTCCTACGGACAAGGTTACCGTTATCCCACCATCACTGAAAAATTTATCAGCACGTCCGTGGGAGGGATTACCGTGTTTCCAAATCCTGAACTGCAACCGGAAACCAGCTGGAATGGAGAGTTGGGTGTGAAGCAGGGATTTAAGATCGCGAAGTTCATTGGCTTTGTTGATCTTGCTGCCTTCTGGCAGGAATATTTCAACACCATTGAATACAACTATGCCCTGTGGGAACCTCAGAAGGCCGGATTCAAATTTGTGAACACCGGCCACACAAGGGTCAGAGGCATTGACCTTTCTTTAACAGGCGATGGAAAACTTTCTTCCACTGTTGGATTGACCATTATTGCAGGTTATACCTACACCTTGCCACAATCTGTTGAACCCCACTTTGAATATGCAGTGGACAATCCTGCAGACGGATTTATTCCGAAACCACTAAGTTATATTTCTACCAGTTCAGATACCACGAATTATATTCTCAAATACCGTTTTCAGCACATTGCGAAAATTGATGCAGAAGTTTCGTGGAAATCACTTGCACTGGGAATGAGTGAACGCTATTACAGCTTCATGCAAAATATCGATCAGACATTTTATGACCTCGATCGTCCGGGATTATTACCTACTGGTATCAACAACTACCGTGAAGTACATAACAACGGAACCTGGGTAACCGATGCGCGCATCAGTTATGTCATCAAAAAAAACTACCGCGTATCCGTTGTTGCTAATAATTTATTTAACCTTGAATATTCCCTGCGACCGGTGAAGATTGAGAGTATGCGTACGGTGGCGTTGCAGTTGAGGATGGATATATGAATACTTGTTTCAGGCTTCCATTAATTAAGAATGGAAAAAAATACCTTCGAAAAAACTGCTGTACATATACCCATTGAAAACTGAGCGCCTTAGTGCCTTCGCAGCAAATAAAGTTAACCGTTTTGATATTTTGAATATTCATAGGTTTGTAATATCACTTCGGGATTTATAAAAACTCTCCTACATGCAGGAAAAAATATCCCGACCCACCGATTACTTTGGCGCTAACCTCGCTAAAATAGTGGCAGATAAAATCTGCCTCATTCATAAAGATTTTAACAGCGGAAATTTTATTGAAAACATCCGGCTGAATGTTCAGGAGAAATCATTGACCCAAAGAGTAGAATTAATTGCGGATCATCTAAAGGAATACCTGCCTGCTGATTATAAAAAAGCAGTAAAGATTTTTACCGGCATCATGGGACCTGAAAACCCGAATGAAACAGGTATGTTCAGGGAATACTACTGGCTAATGCCCGTTGGAAAATTCATAGAAAAATATGGCCTTGAACATTTCGACAGTTCAATAAAGGCTATTGAGGAATTGACAAAGAGAAATACCGGAGAGTACGCGATCCGTCCATACATCAGGAAGTTTCCCGCCGCAACGCTACAGCAAATGAAAGCATGGGCACGTTCAGATAATTTTCATCTTCGCAGGCTTGCATCAGAAGGACTGCGACCGAAATTACCCTGGGCTTCCAAACTTGACCTGTTTATTGATAATCCAAAACCTGTTTTTCAAATTTTGAATATAATGAGGACAGAACCAATAAAGTTTGTAAAGATGTCCATAGCAAATAATCTTACCGACTATATCAAAGTAAATCCTGATCCAACCTTTCAACTGATTGAAAAATGGGAGAAAACCAGCAACGTGCACACGCAATGGATCATCAATTACGCTACAAGGAAACTCAAAAAGTAAAACGTTTTTTTTCATCGTTCAGACCCTACACATTAAAGGGGCTTTTTTTAAATATTCCTATATTTGTTATGATGATCATTGGTGATCAGAAAATGCGCTATTCCATAAATTCTAAACTTCACTATCATGAAAAAAACACTTACGCTCGTCTTCATTTTTTTCAGTTATCTCTTTTGCGATCTGGCCACTGCACAGATTACCTTACTGGGCTCCTTCAATCCTTCCGGTGCAAGTTCACTGTGTGGCATTGGTTACGATCCTGATGCAGCCAAAATTTGGATCTATGGCTGCTCTTCCAGTACTATTCAGAGCTACTCTACTACAGGTGTTTTAATCAACTCATTTGCAGAACCCGGTGGAACTGCCAATGATGTGGATGTGGAAATAGCTCCTGTGGAGTTGTCGTTGAACGGAACTATTATTGCACAGGGCCAGGTACTTTTTGTTAACGGCGAAAGCAATGCTGCAGAAATCTATGCGATTGACAATGTTTCAGGCACTGTTCTCTCCACGTTAAACACGGCCTTTGGTGCAAGTCATGTGGTAGGTGGATCGTATCATCCCCTTCGCGGCACTTTTTTTATGGTGCAGGATAACGTGCCCAGCGCGACTTTGGAAAACCTTATTGGTGAAGTAGATCCATTAACAGGAAATGTTTTACAGAGTTTTCAAATAACAGATCATTTCAGTGTCTCCTATGGTGATATTGAAGTAGGTGCCAACGGCAATTTGTTTATAGTAAGCAGTGTGGAGAGCAGCATTGCAGAATATACTCCTGCCGGTAACTACGTACAAGAACATGCGTTGCCCGTGGGTGTTTCCAGCCTGAGCGGAATTGCTATTGACTGCTCAGCGGGCGAAGCATGGGTTTCAAGCACTTCCGGAAATGTGTATCATTTGGGTCAGTTTCCCGGAGGCACATTGATAGCACCTGTGATTGAAGCTGACGGACCCACTACCTTTTGTGTCAAGGAGGAAGTTAATCTTTCTGTTACAACATCAGGTGGAGTTACCTATGCCTGGAAAAAAGGATCCAACCTTATTGACGGGGCAACCAATTCATCATTTACAGCCACCAAATCAGGAAAATATTCCTGTGTAGTTTCTAATGCCTGCAAATCACTTACCTCCAATAAAATTGAGGTAACGGCAAACAAAAACCCAAAAGCGATCATCACACCTTCGGGAAATACCTCCGGCTGTCCGGTGAATCTTACCGCTGATGCAGGTATAGATTATTGTTACCAATGGAAGTTGAACGACTCCAACATTTCAGGTGCTACCAATCAAACCTATGTGGCTACGGTGAGCGGAGCATATAAAGTAACGGTGAAGAATTGCATCACGGGTTGCAAAAAGAACTCTAAGGCTACCAACGTAACCATTGCGTGCCGGAGCAGCGTCGTAACATCACAGGCTGACATCTACCCAAATCCATTTTATAATGATTTCTCCATTCATCTTGGTGGATTGAGCAGTACCATTTCAGAAGTACTGATCTTTGATCTTGCCGGAAAGTTGATGGAGTGTATGGTAGTCAACTCCGATGTAGTTGTAGCAGGAAGCCACTTAATGGATGGCGTTTATTTTGTGCAATTAAAATCGGGAAATGAAATTATTCAAAACATGAAATTGGTGAAGGTGAAATAGCATTTTTTAAAACCTTGAAAGCAGTAAGGAGAAGCCGCTTCTTTTGTAAAGAGCGGGTTCCTTTTACTTATTCACAGGAATAATAGTTTAAAAACGAGAACTGTAAAATTTTCCCCTACTTAAGTAGTCACCTTCTAAGAGGACATTTTGAAATGATAATTATTTATAGCAGGTAGCTGAGGCTTGGAGTGAGCGGCTCCCCTCTCCTTGGGAGAGGGGCTGGTCCGTAGGACTCCTATGGAGGGGTGAGGCTGTAAAAGTGATGAAGCAACCAGGAATTTCCTTCATAAGATTTATTCTAATTCATTTCAAAACAGCTTCTTAGTAATTCAATGAAGGAATCAGAAAATAAAGAACACGGATTCAAAACCTATGGATTAACACATCTTGCGCTGGCCGTAAAAGATGTGCAGCTTTCGGTTGAATTTTATCACAAAGTTTTTGGCGCTGTTACCATGTATAAAGGTGAGGGTTGGGCACAAATTCAAACACCTGGCACCAACGATATCCTTGTGCTGGAAGAAAATGAGAAACTCGCAGGTAAAGTGGGTTGCGGAATAATACACTTTGGTTTCCGGCTAGTAAAACCAGGTGATATTGGTAAAGTGCTGGAGGCAATTAAAGGCGCAGGTGGTATCATTAAAGAAACCGGAGAATTTATTCCCGGTGAGCCCTATGTCTTTTTTTATGATCCTGATGGTTATGAAATAGAAGTGTGGTACGAAAAAGAGTAACCTACCGGGAAATTCCCCTGGCTTCTTCCTGTAGATGAAATCGTTGCTGAAGTTCTTTGCTTCTTCATTCACCAGTAGTGACCAATAGTTTTTAGTTCCTGATCCTGATATCCTTAGTGGAGAACATCAACTGGTATCCAAGCCAGCTCCAATAACAATTCACAAGCCTTAGCAGCAGCAGCGGTGCTTATTCCTAAAGTTCGGGTAAATGCCGGCTTCAGTGGTGCCAATTTCAGCAGTGATTTACGGAAGGTGAATGCTTAAAAAACCACGTTATGAATCAGTCGCTGTCCTACAGGTAACATCACGTTGATAATGTCGCAACACCAGAGTGTGTAAATTAATTGCGTAATAATCTTCCTGCTACTCGTGAATGTTTTCTTCGCATACTGTTCAGTAGTATTATATAAAAAATAATAAAGGCGGAAATGGATACTTCCGCCTCAATATTTTCATCTTACAGTTATACTACACAGCAGCACTTGCGGCTCCTTTGTAAGCCCCGGCAAACCATTGGGCAAACTCTTCAATGGTGGTAGTAGTGGTGCTCTCTGCATCACGAAGGTGGTGATTCAGGGCTTCTCCT
>JBDSEW010000457.1:0-14405 GCA_039919825.1 Chitinophagales bacterium
TCGATGAAATACAATGCGGTGCTTCACGTACCGGGAAATTCTTTGCGTGTGAGCATACAGGTGTTGTTCCTGATTTGATTTGCATGGCAAAATCTATCGGTGCCGGAATGCCGGTGAGTGCTGTTACAGGTAAAGCGGAAATTATGGATGCTCCTCATTTGGGTGGCGTTGGAGGAACCTACGGCGGAAATCCGGTTGCCTGCGTGGCTGCAATTGAATCCGTAAAAATTTTACGGTCTCCCGAATTTTTGAAACGTGCGAATGAAGTAGGTGAGCTGATACGTACAACCCTTGAAGGCTGGAAGTCGAAATACAAATACATTGGTGATGTGCGTGGAGTAGGTGCGATGCGTTTGGTGGAATTTGTAAAAGACAGGAACTTGCGCGAACCGGATCCTGATATAACATTGGAGATTATTAAAGATGCTGTTGCTAAGGGCGTAATTTTAATACGTGCCGGCTTGTTCAGTAACTGCATCCGCCTGCTCCCACCTATTGTAATGAGTGATGATCAATTGCGCGAAGGACTCGATGTGCTGGAGGGAGCGATCAAGCGCGCAGATGAAAAGCGGAACAACAAGTAAATTTCAAAGCAATCATTTTGGCACACTACCTTTGTGTGTGTTGAAAAATCCTTAAACAGCATGAGACTACATACAACTACGATTTTCAGCTTTGTGCTGATCATCATTGGCCTGTTTGGTTGTTCTTCAGAAAGCAGGAATCCGCAGGAACAATTGGGAGAACTCGATTTCAAAGTTACAGGTAGCAATGAAGCACAACCTTTCTTTAAAAAAGGACTGTTGTTACTGCACAGCATTGAGTATGAAGACGCGGCTGAAAATTTTTCTATGGCGCATGAAATGGATCCTTCTTTTGCAATGGCCTATTGGGGAGAGGCGATGACCTACAACCATTCACTGTGGCGCTATCAGAACAAGGAAAAAGCGGATTCTGTTTTAAACCTGCTTGCTCCATCACCGGGTGAAAGAATTTTAAAAGCAAAAACAGATATTGAAATTGCTTTTGTAAATGCAGTCAATGTATTATACAGCGATGGAAGCAAAACCGAAAGAGATGACAAGTACGCAGCATTTATGGCAACACTTTATAAAAGATATCCCGGTAATGCAGAAGTTGCAGCGTTCTATAGTATTTCACTGATCGGTTCTGTGGAGGTGGGAAGGGATACTACAGTTTATGGACATGCAGCGGCAATAGCGAAGGAAGTGCTCGCTATAAATCCGAATCATCCTGGTGCGCTGCACTATCTAATCCATTCTTATGACGATCCGGATCATGCAGCTTTGGCGCTTGAAGCGGCAGATGCTTACGCGAAGGTAGCACCTTCGGCAAGCCATGCATTGCACATGCCCTCACACATCTACCTTGCACTGGGTCAGTGGGAAAAAGTAATCAGCTCCAATGAAGTGGCATGGGCCGCCAGTGAAGAAAGAAGGAAAGGAAAATCATTGACCAATGATGCACTGGGTTACCATTCGCTTCACTGGCTGATGTATGGATATCTTCAGAAAGGAAGAACGGAGGAAGCAAAACTACTGGTAACTGAGATGCAGCATTATTGTGATACGCTGCCATCCTCACGCGCGCGTGAACACATGATCCTGCTGAAGAGTACTTACCTCGTTGAATCCGGCGATTGGCAATCGGCCGTTACTGCTATTGAGGTAAAGACTGATGACCTTAATGTCAGTGTTCGTGCAATAAATCATTATGTAAACGGCATGTATGCTTATTATCAAAAGGAGGAAAAGCTGTTGGCTACTGCGATTTCAGGTTTAAATAAGGAATGCATATCTGATCATCAAAACATCACTGATAAAGGAGGACACAGTTGCGGAAGTGTAACAGCAACTGCACCTAACCTCCTCGATGTCCAGTATGCTGAAGTGATACAAATGGAACTGGAAGCAATGCATGCCTGGATGAAGAAAGACACTGCTGCAACGGATGAATGGTTTAGGAAAGCAACTGCCCTTGAAAACAGTATCAGTTATTCTTTTGGCCCGCCAACAGTTGTAAAACCTTCCAATGAATTATATGGTGAGTGGCTGCTGGAGGTAATGAAACCGGAAGCAGCAAAACAACAATTTGAACTGGCATTGCATGCAGCACCCAACAGAACACTCAGCGTAAATGGAATCACTGCGGCAGATTCAATGGTGAATGGCAATAAGGACATGGCAAAAAAATAGCAAATACAGTCCGCTTCTTAGAGGCCGTTTTGAAATGATAATTATTTTTAGCAGGTAGTTGAGACTTGGAGTGAGCGGCTCCAATCTCCTTGGGAGAGGGGCTGGTCCGTAGGACTCCTATGGAGGGGCGAAGCTGTAACAGTGATGAAGCAACAAAGAATAAACTTCATAAGATTTATTCTAATTCATTTCAAAACAGCTTCTTAACCAAATACTGTTTTCTTTTTGCCCCGTTCACTGCTGAAACATATCGTCGCGCTGGGAGAGAAATATAAATGCAAAAGAGTGAAGTGATTTATCTTGGCAAAAAACTGTAGTCTTCTGCAATGATCGTCGCTGAAAAAATATTTTTTAATGGAAATATTCTCACGCAGGATATAATGCAACCGGTTGTTTCCGCATTTGCTATCGCTGAAGGAAAAATAATAGGTGTTGGAGATAATGATTCCATTTGCCAAATGTCAACTCCCAGTTGCCAACTGATAGATCTGCAGAACTCAACCGTTCTTCCCGGTTTCAACGATGCCCACATTCATATCTGGAAAGTAGGCAACCTGATTACCTATATGCTCGACCTGCGTGGTGTTCAGAGTATTGATGAAATGCAGCAACGTTTATCTGATTATGCAAACAAAAATCCGGATCTGCAATGGATACAGGCGCGCGGATTCAACGAGGTGTTATTTCCTGGTAAGCGCATGCCCAATAAATTGGATCTCGATGCTGTAATCAGTGATCGTCCGGTTTGTGTGATCCGGACATGTGCGCACCAGGTGATTGTGAATTCGCAGGCGCTGGCTACGATTGGAATTTCGAATCAAACGCCTGCGACTCCTGGTGGAGAGATTAAGCTGATGCCAGATGGTTCTCTTGCAGGTCATTTCACAGAAACTGCACTTGGATTGGTGATGGATAAAATTCCACCTTATAATGTGGCGCAATACCGGAGAATGATTCTTGCTGCTCAGGATGAGTGCCTGAAAGTTGGAATCACCTCAGCAACAGATCCTGCGGTGATGCCCGATCTGCTGGAAGTTTATAAATCGATGGACAGGAACAAGGAGTTGAAGATACGGGTGAATGCAATTCCGATTCGTGTTCCTGATGGAGCAATGCGTGCATTGCCCTTACCTGCACATTACAACACGGAGCATTTAAAGATAGACACCGTAAAGTTTTTTTCAGATGGCGGATTGAGTGGAAAAACTGCCGCCATGAAACACCCATACAGAATTTCAAATGATCACGGCGTGCTTCGGTTAACAAAAGATTTCTTTAAGCAGCTCGCACTGGAAGCACAGGAAAATAATTTCAGGATCGCCACACATGCTATTGGAGATGCGGCAATTGATATGGTGCTCGAAGTTTACCAGGAAATTTCGTCACGGAATAGCAATCAAATCCGTCACCGCATTGAACACCTGGGATTGCCATCTGCAGCAAACCTGGAGATGATGCACCAATTAAAGGTGAGTGCAGTAATGCAGCCAATTTTTATTTATGAATTGGGAAAGAACTTCCGGCAATATTTATCAGATGAGTACCTGGGCCGTGTGTATCCAGCCAGGTCAGTACTCAATCATCAGATCAATTTGTCGCTCTCTACAGATGCACCTGTAGTAAAAGATTTTAACCCCGTAACCGGCCTTCGTGCTGCAACAGATCGGAAAGACAGTGATGGAAATGCAATTGCAGAAAACGAAAAGATCTCTATCCAAGAAGCCATCTATGGTTATACCATGGGAAGTGCAACAGCCAATGGTGATGAACAAAATCGCGGAAGCATCTCTCCGGGTAAGCATGCCGATTTTATTTTATTTGATAATAACCTGGCAAAATTATCACAACAGGAAATTACTCCCTGCAAATTACTTGCAACCTATATAGCGGGAAACTTAGTTTATAGCGCATAGTTACTGGTTACTCAAAGCCCCTTCACCGGCGAACTCAGTAACTCATTGATCATCCGCACCGTTTTTTCCTTTTGTGCAGAAGCGCCGATATAAAAACATTGTATTCCTAACCATGCTGTATACGCAAACTCAGCAAGCTCGCTGGCTTTTTCTTTTGGAACACCCACTTCAAGATAAAGGGTGCGCGTTACGCCAATGCGTTCGCCATCCATCTTATCAAGGTATTTTTTTACCACCCTGTTGTGAAGTGCCCAGGCACGCAACGAAAGCTCTGTTTTGCCAGACACGCTGAACACTTCTTTAATCATCAGGTTCAAACGATCTTTGGGTGTTTCACCGGAGTTCACTACTTCTTTTATTCTGCCCAGCGTTTCTGTTTCCCAGTATTTCAGTAAAAACTCTTCATAATCACCGATACTTACAAAGTGATGATAAAAGGAGCCTTTGGTTACACCGAACTTGATACACAGGTGTTCAATTTTAATGGCATCGTATCCCTCCTCATTCAGAACTTTAATTCCCCTTCGTATCCAATCAGTTTTTGTCAGTCGTGCCATTCGTATGGTAGTTTCAGCAACCGGATTTATCACCGGTCATTTGTAAGCAATTGTAACTTTTTATTTTCATAGTAAAAAGCAGTACCTGCAAAATACACTGAATCCGGTTAGCTTCACCCTTGTAAAAACATTTTTCTAATGATCTGGCAAAATGCTGATTTTCCTTTCGGCATTATGACAATTTCGTGTAGGTTTGCCGCCATCGTAAATGATTCATGTGTTGAAATGAAAGATATTATTTACCAAAGTTTTCTTACTGCTAAAAGAAACCGGCAAAAACTCTTTGTGGTATTGATTGATCCTGATAAGGTAACGCCTGAATCATTGATCCTCACGATCGATTTGGGCGTGAAAGCAGCGGTGGATTATTTTTTCATTGGAGGAAGTTTGCTGGTGAATGATACCATCAGCGAATGTATCGATGTGATCAAAAGCTGCTGTGATATTCCGGTGGTGATCTTTCCGGGAAGCGCCATGCAGATTGATCCTAAGGCTGACGCAATACTTTACCTGTCACTCATTTCCGGTCGTAACCCTGAAATGCTGATAGGTCAGCAGATAGCTGCTGCTGCTGCCCTGAAAAATAGTGGCCTCGAAGTAATTTCCACGGGATACCTGCTCATTGACGGAGGAATTGCAACCACCGTTTCCTATATCAGCAACACGCTGCCCATACCGCATCACAAGGATGATATTGCCATGTGCACTGCAATGGCTGGTGAGATGCTGGGTTTGAAAACAATTTATCTGGATGCAGGCAGCGGAGCGGTAAAATCTATTCGTGAATCAATGATTCAAAAGGTGAGCGAAAATATTGAGGTACCCTTAATTGCAGGCGGCGGTATTAATTCACCTGAAATTGCTGCTTTCATCTGTAAGGCCGGCGCCGATATTATTGTAGTTGGCAATGCAATTGAAAAAGACCCGTCGTTGATTCTTTCAATTGCACATGCTGTGCACAATGTTGTATTGAGCAATTAGTTTATAGTTGACAATTTGCAAACCGGCAATTGCAAATTGTAAAATTCATTAATCACCGTTTCAGCTAACTTTGCAACTCCATGCAAGGTCGCGTCATAAAATCTACAGGTAGCTGGTTCAACGTCAGGATGGACGATGGCTCTGTATTGCAATGCCGCATCAAAGGCAAAATGCGCCTCATCGACCGTAGAACAACTACACCGGTAAATATTGGTGACCTTGTGCTGGTTGATACAGAAGACGGTGACTCAGTGATTCATGAAGTATTGCCGCGTCATAATTATATTATCCGGCAAGCTACCCGTAACCGTACCGCCGAACACATCATTGCTGCCAATCTCGACCAGGCTATTGTAATGGCTACCATTGCAAAGCCACGGACGTCAACGGGTTTTATCGATCGCTTTTTAGTCACTGCTTCTGCCTATCACATACCCGGTGTGGTGATCTTTAATAAAACAGATGTGTATGATGAGAAAGAAACGGAACAGGTAAATTATTTAACGGCTGTTTATAGAAAGGCCGGATTTCCCGTAGTTTGTACTTCAGCAGAAAAGAATTCAGGCGTAGAAGAGGTGAGGGAATTGCTCAGTGGAAAGATTTCTTTACTGGCCGGCCATTCAGGTGTCGGGAAGTCAACACTCATCAATAAGATAGATCCGCAGTTGGATTTGCGGACAGCGGAAATTGCTTCTTTCAACCAGAAAGGAAAACACACTACCACTTTTGCAGAGATGTTTGAGCTGCCCTTTGGTGGTTTCATTATTGATACACCGGGAATAAAAGAATTTGGGATACTGGATTTTGAAGAAGCCGAGGTCGCTCAATTTTTTCCTGAAATGGAAAAGGTGATGCACGAATGCCGCTTCAACAATTGCCTTCACATCAATGAACCAGGCTGTGCCGTAAAGGCACAACTGGAGGCGGGAACCATTTCTGAATCACGCTACCAGAATTATCTTTCTATCATTGGTGAACTGAGGACTGATGAAAAAATTTATGACTGATAGCAATTAAATAAATATGCGCGCGCTTATTCAACGGGTGTCCAGTGCTTCCGTTTCTATCGATGGTAAGATTCATGCTCAAATAGGTGAAGGACTGCTTGTATTGATTGGTATTGAAGAGCAAGATACAGATGAAGATATCACCTGGCTCAGCAACAAGATCGTGAACCTGAGAATCATGGATGATGAAAAGGGGGTGATGAATATTTCTGTTAAAGAAACAAACGGAGCTATATTATTGGTAAGTCAGTTTACCCTGCATGCCACTACAAAAAAGGGAAACCGTCCTTCCTATATCCGCGCTGCAAAGCTAGAGGTTGCCATTCCATGCTATGAAAAGATTATTCATGAACTGGAACTCGGCCTGAGAAAAAAAATATCCTGTGGAGTTTTCGGAGCCATGATGAAAGTAGCACTCATCAACGATGGCCCTGTTACGATTTGGATAGATTCAAAAAATAAGGAATGAAGTGTGTATCTGCCCACATTTATTTTCAGTGCCTTTCAATAACTTCAAAGTGTATCTTTAAAAACACAAAAATGAGCTTCTGCAGCACCTTTAGCTTTCACGACAGGAACATTATGTGCATACATGTAGATGGGCATGCTTGTGGTTTTTTTGTGGGAAGTAGACGGATGTCGTCAAAAATAATGCTACATCGCGAATGTTGTGGTACGGATATTTTGATTGCTTAATGCTATTCAATTTAGCAATTAAACAGATTAACCATTTCAAAGTATTTAAACTCCACTCCTGATCTTCGCAATAATGTTCGAAGTAGAAAACCCTTCTATATATTTCACCAGCTCAACCTTGCCGCCGTCACTTTCTACAATGTCTTTTCCTGCTACTGTATCAGGCGTATAATCACCACCTTTCACCAAAACATCAGGACGTAAAGCTTTGATAAGCTCATACGGTGTTTCTTCATCAAACAAAATAACAGCATCAATAAAATTAAAGGAGGCCATGATAAGCGCCCGCGATTGTTCATCCTGCAACGGGCGGCCGGGTTTTAATTTACTTACGGATGCATCTGTATTCAGTCCCGCAATCAGTACATCACCAAACGATCTCGCGGTAGTCAACAAATGGATATGTCCGGCATGGATCAAATCAAAACACCCGTTGGTGAAAACAACCTTCTTGCTTTTCAACCGCCAAACTGCAATCATGCGTTTCAATTCGGGCACCTTAATTATTTTCTGTTGAATAATGGGAAGATAGTTCATAGGGCAACTGGTTTACGGTTGATAATGGGAAGTACAATAAGCGCGAGTCCTCCGAAAACCAGCATGCCAAATACCTGCGTCGCATGATTAAGAATGGCGAATGCAAGGCCATCGTCATTTGCGATACCGTACAAAAAAAGTGCTTGTGTCACAATCACATGAAAAGTGCCGAAGCCTCCCTGTACCGGTGCGGCCCAGCCGAATGCGCCGAAAACCATTACAGCCAGCGCAGCCACCCAGCCTAAAGAAGAAGTAGCCGGAAAGCAATAGAAACAGACATACGACATCAGGAAATACATCAGCCAGATCAATGTTGTGTACAGCAAAAAGAGGTTGCGGTTTTTCAGGTTACCAATGGTTTTCAAACCATCTAAAAAACCACGGAGCATGTCTTTCAATTTGAGGTAGTACTTCGTACGCCTGATGCGCACCAGGAAAAACCACGAAGCAAACAGCAGTGCTGCAAAGACGCCAATCACCAACGCGTAAAAAACAATTCCCTGTGATAACAGGAAAGCAACTTTTTCACCGATAGGTGCAAACACATAGTCCTCTGCCATGCTGCTCATCTTTTCAAATTCCATCAGCAACACTAAAAACAGCAGGAAGAAAATGGTGAGCACATCGATCACACGTTCAACCACCACCGTACCAAACATTTTATTCATGGGAATCTTTTCGTAGTTGCTCAATATCGCGCTGCGTGTTACTTCTCCCAAACGCGGAATGGCGAGGTTGGCAAGATAACCTACCATCAATGCACCAAAGGTGTTTTTTACTTTTGGGCGATAACCCAGCGGATGAATCAGCATGTTCCAGCGAAGGG
Organism: Chitinophagales bacterium; assembly: GCA_039919825.1. Classification (GTDB taxonomy): domain Bacteria; phylum Bacteroidota; class Bacteroidia; order Chitinophagales; family UBA10324; genus JACCZZ01. The sequence goes on from JBDSEW010000457.1 coordinate 8,734, forward strand.
AACGAAACACATTACTGAAAAACCCGAATACCAATGCTAACAAAGCCCACCACCAGTTGGCTGATTCAAGTTTCGATTTTATCTGTTCCAGGTTTTGGTTGCGGATCACGAGCCAGAAAAGAAATCCACCGACGGCAGCAAACAGGAGGACACGGAGTGCGGAGATTATTTTTTGTTTCACTAACGGATTAATCGATTCTGATCATTCGGAAAAATAATGGCTGGCGTAAATGATTTCGCTGCTTCGAAATCAATGCTGCCGTAAGAAATAATAATCACAATATCGCCCACCACTGCACGGCGTGCGGCAGGGCCGTTGAGGCAGATAGTGCCGGAGCCGCGTACACCTTTGATCACATACGTTTCGAGGCGTTCGCCGTTGTTTACATTCACAACCTGCACTTTTTCATTTTCAATCAGGTTACAGGCGTCCATGAGGTCTTCATCAATGGTAATGCTCCCTACATAATCAATATTGGCTTCTGTAACTCTTACGCGGTGAATCTTTGATTTAACTACTTCAATCGTCATAGCGGCGCAAAGATATAAATTGGAAATGGAACGCTGTTGCATAGATAGAATTCGGTAATGCCTCAACCTCAACTTGAAACAGATTTTTTTATCCAGCGATTAGAATCACCGGCAATAAATAGCTGTTGGAATACTGTCGTACCTCAGTTTCACTTTGAAGTAGTTTTTTTTATCCAGTCATTAGAAATCACTGACAATAGATAGCTGCTCAGCTATCTATTAAACACAACGATGTAAAAATTAAGTCAGACTCTCAGAGTCGTGAAACGAAACAATCAGCGCAATTAACGCATCCTCACCTATAAGTGCCACGACTCAAATATTCTGGCACGAATCAAACCCTTCGTATTAAGTCGGGGCACGAAAGCCTCTCACTTCATTTCGTGCCACGACTAAACACCACTATCTAAAAATTAACCCAAACTCTATGAGTCGTGAAACGAATCAATCAATGCAATTAGCGCATCTTCACCTATTCGTGCCACGACTCGAATATTCTGGCAACAATCAAACCCTTCGTATTAAGTCGTGGCACGAAAGCCTCTCACCTCATTTCGTGCCACGACTTAAGGCTGTCTCAAAAGATCCGGAGCAGCCGTCATGCCGAATTTATTTCGGCATCTGCTCTCTTTGAGAACAGATCCTGCCCACAGGATCCTTCGGAAAACAAGTTCAGGATGACTTGAAGACTTTTGAGACAGCCTTTTTTTTTTAGGGAGACTCTACCTTGAATACGGTAGTGCCTCAGTTCCACTTTGAAACCCATTTTTTTATCCAGTGATTAGAAATCGCTGGTAATAGATAGCTACTGCGTTATCTATAACACCTGATTTTAATCGGGTGCTTTGGTGATCACTGGCTATTTTTTTATTGTTTCTCCTTATCCCGCTGCTTTATAAACACAGCCTTTTCTTGTATAGCATCTGCCTTTAATCTTTAATTCCACTGAATTTACTACCTTGAATGTCAATCTTTAAATTCAGTTTAAAAGTTTTACTATGAAAAAAGAGTTAACCTGCACCTGGTTCACAAAACATTTGTCCAATGCAAAAAGGCGTGAAAATTTATGGATCACAGGATCTGTATTTAATCCAGTGTTTCTTTTCATAGTACTTCTATCTATATCCTTTTCGCAAAACAGTGCTGCGCAAAACATCATCATTATAGAAAGCCAGTCCAATAATCCCGGTCATGTAATGGACATCGTATGGGAGAGTGCCGCCACAGGAGCTGGAATGAATGCAGACATTGCTCCTCAGTCAACATTGTCCGATACCACTTTCTTTTCAACCACCGATGCGCTGATAGTTTCCTCAGGTGTCATCATTCTTTCCAATGCACAGATCAATACCATCGTCCAATTTATGAAAAGTGGTAAAAGCATTTACCTGCAGGGTGAATACGATTGCAGCGCCTACAATACCAATACAACTTTTGAATCCATGGTGAATGATAATGGAGGAAATTTTACCTTGAATGGCACGATCAGCGGAACACTGGCACCAATGGATGTGCTGGGTGCACTGGCTACTACTCCTAATACTGTTACACCACTCAACTATTTCTGGTATGGCTGCGATGGCACTGCCTGTTCTAACGTAGAACCTTTTCTGAAATACAACAATAATTATTTCGGGTTTATTTTTTGTCCACCCTCAGATGATTTTGGCCGCGTAGTTTATACGAGCGACCAGGATTGGGTGAATCAATCCACCAGTATTCCGTTGCTTGAAAATATCCTCGACCTGCTAACCGGCAATAGCTGGCAGTGCTCCGGTACGAATTTTCTTAGTGTCGACTTGGGTGCTGATACTACTATTTGTGCCGATTCTACCTTCGTATTAAGCGGTGGTTCTTCCGCATTTTCTCACGTGTGGTCAACAGGTGCAACCAGCGAAAGCATTACCGTTGATACAGCCGGTGTTTATTGGGTCACCATCAGCAATGGCAATTGCTCGGTAAGCGATACCATAGTAATTAGCGAGGTTCCCTGTAATATGTCACCGGTTCTGTTTAATGCTTCCGAAACCAGCCTGTGCGAAAAATTCTGTGTTAATTACTACGATAATTCAGTCAACAATCCTTTTGCATGGCATTGGATCTTTCAGGGAGGTCTCCCGGAAGAGTCCACTCTTCAGCACCCAACCGAAATTTGTTACGTTGTTCCGGGCATCTTCGACGTTACCCTCATCACCACCAATGCAAGTGGAAATGATACGCTGACCCTTACCGGCTACATCACCGTTCATCCCACTCCACCCTTGCCTTCCATTACCCAAGATGGATTTCTGCTCACTTCTACTCCTGCACCTCTCTATCAATGGCAGTTCAATACCATTGATATTCCCGGTGCCACCAACCAATCGTATGTGATGACGCAATCCGGATACTATACAATAGTTACCTCAGATACGAATGGATGCAATAATTCAATTACAGAAAACTATATCATCTCAGGAATAGAAGATGAGTTGACCACTTTTAATGCCACCATTTATCCGAATCCTTCAGGTGGTAAATTTATTGTGGAAATAATCGGTTCAGGTAATATGGGTGATTTGTATGTGGAAGTTGTGAATGTACTTGGACAGGTGATGTTTCACCGCTCGGTAGATTTTCACGGTAACAGTATTACAGTAGATGTCGAAATAAAAAATAGTATTCCTGGAATATATTTCGCTGAAATAAAAGCGGGAAATAAATTGTTGAAGCAAAAAATACTCATCGTTAACTGATCAGTTGCATGAAAAGAACTTTAATCCTTGCTGCAGTATTTGTTTTTTGTTCTCTTTTAAACACTGTTCGCTGTTACGGACAAAAAGAAGCCAATACCTGGTTCTTCGGAAATTTTGCCGGCATCGACTTCAACTCCGGAACTCCTGAAGCAATTGCCGATGGTGCCATGTCCGCCTTTGAAGGCTGCGCTGCAATCAGCGATAAAACTACGGGGGAAATCCTGATATACACCAACGGTATTAACGTTTGGAATGCCAATCACCAGGTGATGGCCAATGGAACAGGGCTCACCGCTGATCCTTCCAGTGCCCAGGCTGCTGTGGTTGTTCCCGATCCGGGAAACAGCGATAACTACTATATTTTCACTGCCGGGGAATTTTTCAGTGGCGGCTCCGACGGATACCGTTACAGCATTGTTGACATTAGTTTAAATGGGGGACTGGGTGCTGTAACTGCTGTGAAAAATGAACTCCTCTATGGTCCGGCCTGCGAAAAATTGACCGTGGTAAAAAACAGTGCCGGAACAGGGTATTGGATCGCCACCCACGAATTTACCGGGAATAATTTCGTATGCTTTGAATTGACAGCAAGCGGAATCTCTGCACCGGTGGTTTCAGCAGTGGGAACCTCCTATAGTAGCTACAATCCAATTGGCTGCATGAAGTTGTCTCCGGACGGCACACGGCTTGCTACTGTACTGTCAGGTCTGGATGAAGCTGAAGTGTACGACTTCAATGCAACCACCGGTGAACTTTCAAACGCTGTTAACCTGGGTGTGGTGACGAACAACGTACCCTATGTTTATGGAATTGCTTTTTCACCGAATGGAAAGATATTGTATGTGGATGAAGAGAACAATACCGGTTTGTTCCAGTTTAACCTCGATGCCGGCACAACGGCAGATATTATTGCAAGTAAAACAGTTGTGGGCACCACTACAACCAGCGCGTTGCAAACGATGCAGCTTGGGCCGGATGGCAGGTTATACATCTGCAGAAGCGGTGCATCCTATCTTGCTGTCGTAAACGATCCTGATGTGGCAGGAACTGGTTGTAATTTTGTAAATGAGGGTTTTTATACAGGATCATTTAACTGTACTTACGGATTGCCGGGCTTTATTGAAAATGTTTTTAACAACAACGTCCCTGAGATAGCCGTCGGTGCGAGCACCACCACCCTTTGCCAGAAGTTCTGTGTTGATTATTTTGACATGTCTACCAATAATCCTGTATCGTGGCAGTGGGAATTTGAAGGTGGTATTCCTTCTACCTCCAACGAGGAGGATCCCGATAACATTTGTTATGTTACAGATGGTATTTATAATGTAAAGCTGATCACCACCAGTGCAAATGGCAGTGATACCCTGCTGCTGGAAGATTACATCACCGTATTCGCCACACCACCGCTTCCTGTCATTTCGTTCGATGGAACAGTGCTCACTTCCACACCTGCTGATGCTTATCAATGGCAGTTAAATTCTGCAGACATTCCCGGTGCTACCAATCAATCGTACACGGTTACGCAAAGTGGCTCTTACACCGTGCTGGTTTTTGATTTGAATGGATGTAAAAATTCCACTTCATTCCTGGTAACGCTTACAGGATTGGAAACGCTTGCTGCTGTTCAGGGGATAATCGTTTACCCTAATCCTTCCGGTGGCATTTTCAATATCCAAAGCACCCTGCCTGTTGCAGGAAATAGAAGCATCCGGATTACCAACACTATCGGCCAGGTTGTTTACTACCGTGAATTCAACGGCAACTCACCAATCGATGAAATGGTGAACCTGTCGAATGAACCTGTTTCAGTTTTCCTGCTTCAGATTAATAGCGAAGGTCAATCTCTTACCAGGAAATTAGTGGTAACACATTAAAGCCCGTGTATTAAAATCATAGAAGGGGAAACAGGCTGCGATGCTATCGCTCCAAGCGATAGTATTGCTGCTTCTAAGAACGTCAATTTTGAAACAGTTTTTTTATCCGCTGATTAGAAATCACTGGCAATAGATAACTGCTGCGCTATCTATAGCACCCGATTTTAATCGGGTGCTTCTTCTCCAGGCGAAATATCGCTCCTTCTAAGAACGTCAATTTTGAAACAGATTTTTTTATCCGGTGATTAGAAATCACCGGCAATAGATAACTGCTGCGCTATCTATTGCACCCGATTTTAATCATGCGCCTTCTCCAAACGATAGAATCGCTGCTTCTAAAAAGGTCAATTTTGAAACAGATTTTTTTTCCTGTGTTTGGAAATCACCGGGCAACAGATAATTGCTGCGCTTTCTATTGTACCCGATTTTAATCGGATGCTCCTTTTGATAATTATTTTTAGCAGGTGTTTGTGGCTTAGAGTGAGTGGCACCCCTCTCTTTTGGAGAGGGGTTGGGGGTGAGGCCTACAAGT
>JBDSEW010000466.1:0-4064 GCA_039919825.1 Chitinophagales bacterium
TATTTTCAATGAAGATATTCTGAATTTTGACTTGCTGAAAACAGGAGGTTCCAGGATCAGCATTATTGGAAATTTTCCCTATAACATCTCCTCCCAAATCCTCTTCAGGGTATTTGACCACAAGGAAAAAGTAAGACATGTAGTGGGGATGTTTCAAAAAGAAGTGGCGAAAAGAATTGCGGCTCCTTCTGGTAACAAAGAGTATGGCATCCTGAGTGTGCTGATGCAGGCTTTCTATCAGGTTACTTACTTATTTGATGTGGGTGAAAATTGCTTTTCACCTCCACCCAAAGTAATCTCAGGGGTTATACAGCTCATAAAAAAAGACACACTTCCCCTTATTTACAACGAAGGCCATTTTCGATTGCTGGTAAAATCAGGTTTCGGGCAACGCAGAAAAACATTGCGCAATAGTTTAAAGCACATGATAAGTCATGTATCATTTTCAAGCGATCCGGTTTTTGATAAACGGGCAGAACAATTGTCAGTAGAAGAATGGGTTGCCTTATCAAATAGGATTTCAGGAATATGATGAAATTTGTAATAATAATTATTATTTCAAAGATTCACCTGCCGTAGAATGAATTTAGTAAACCGACAGAAAACCGTTATATAGTGTCAACAAAAAGGGTGCTCTTCACAGAAATTACAGATTCGTTATTGATTGATGGCCTTACATTGCTAGGATATTCTTGTGTATATGATCCTGCAATAACTCAGGCAAATGTGCAGCAGGTGATAAATGAATTTGAAGGATTGATTGTCGCCACCCGCATCATAGTAAATAAACAGCTGCTTGAATCAGGTACGCAACTGAAATTTGTTGCAAGAGCAGGATCGGGAATGGAAAACATTGATACAGAGGTTGCTCGTGAAAGAAAAATTATCTGTATCAACTCACCCGAAGGGAATGCGAATGCGGTAGGAGAGCATGCCCTTGGATTTCTATTGGCATTTTATCACAACATCGTAAGGGCCAATGTTGAATTGCAACAACTGAAATGGCTGGTGGAAGAAAACAGGGTGCATGAAGTGGAAGATCAAACAATAGGTATTATTGGTTATGGAAATACAGGAAAGTCATTTGCGAAAAAGCTCGCTCCTTTGGGAATGAAAGTTCTTGCATTTGATAAGTATCTGCGGAATTATTCGGATCAGTTTGCGAAAGAAGCAAGTATGCGACAACTGTTTGATGAAGCAGACATCATCAGTTTGCACATTCCTCTTACACCAGAAACCATTTCCCTGGTTGATCACTATTTTCTCCAGCAATTCAGCAAGAAAATATTTTTTATCAACACCTCACGGGGCAAGCTTGTGGTGCATGCTGCATTGCTGAAACACATTAAAGAAAACAGGATGGCAGGAGCAGCGCTTGATGTTTATGACAATGAAAAATTTGAATCACATACCGCCGAGGAAAGCCTGGTTTTCAGAGAGCTCCTGGATACCGGAAAGGTGATTGTAACCCCTCACATTGCAGGTAAAAGTTATGAATCAAAAAGAAAAATTGCAGCCGTCCTTTTAAGAAAAATTGCAGCCTTAGCTTAGTGTCAAATGTTTGTCACAAATGCTAATGAATGCTTGTATCGTTAAGAATTCGTTATACTTTTATTTCGGATTTTGATTTAAAAACTATATTTGTCTCAGTGACTCCGAGAACCAAACCTTTAATTTGAATCTTACGGCATGAAAAAAATCTACGCGTTCGTCGTATTGACTTTCCTTTATAGCAATACCATCTTAGCACAAACTGGTGAACTACAGGGAAAGGTCTTTGATCAGGTAACAAAAGAAGGAATTCCATTTGCCAACGTCGTTCTTGAAATGAACGGCTCTCAAAGGGCTTTTGGAGAAACGGACGACAACGGCCGGTTTACTATTAAGCCGGTCACCCCCGGAACCTACGATATTAAAGTCTCCTATCTTGGATACCGCCCGAAAACATTTACAGGTGTTATTGTAAATTCTGATAAGATCACCTTTCAGGATGTGCCGATGGAGTCGAGTGTGGAAACATTGCCTGATGTGGTTGTCTCCACTCAGCGGCTTGTTGATCCGGATAAAACCACTACAGGAAGTACGATTACCAAAGATGAAATTGCAAATATTGCAACACGCGATACCCGTAACTACGCATCTCTTACAGCAGGTGTTTTTCAAAGGGATGATGAGGATGCATTGAATATTGGCGGTGCCCGTGATTATTCTACCAAGTATTACATTGATGGAATTGCCGTTCGAAGCGGGGGTTCTGTTTCACTTCCCGCAAGTGCTATTGAACAACTTACCGTTCTTACAGGAGGTATTCCTGCAAGATATGGCGATGCAACAGGTGGTATCATTAATATTACCACACGCGGACCTTCAGAACATTATGCAGGAGGTGTTGAATTGGTAACCTCTGAGTTCCTTGATGGATTCGGATATGATCTTGCAAACTTCAATTTATCTGGCCCCTTGTTTATTAAGAATAAGGGTACTGATTCTTCAGAAGCTAAAATAGGATTCTTCATCACAGGAGAATATGAGCACAACAAAGATTCTGATCCATCTGCACTTGGAATGTATAAGATAAAGGATGACGTGCTGGCAGAATTGCGGGCCAATCCATTAACTCCTTCCCCTACGTCCTCCGGCCTTGTTCCATCTGCAGCCTTTTTAACTTCAGATGACATTGAGAAAATAAAATACAAGCAGAATGTTGCGGACAACAACTTCCGTTTTTCGGGAAAACTTGATTTCCAATTAAACAAATATGTTACGCTAACGGTGGGTGGCGATTTTAATGTCGGCAACTATTACAGTTTTAACTTCAACCGCTCTCTGATAAATGCGGAAGAGGGAAATTCCTACTTTAAAGAAAATACCTATCGTGGATTCGTTCGCTATACACAACGGTTTGCATCGGGAGGATACGGAGAAGATAAAACAGCTTCCGTTTTTCAGAATGCGTATTATTCGATTCAGGCGGATTATAGTAAATTCTACAGAACGAATCAGGATAAGACTCTTGGAGACGATCCTTTTTCTTATGGTTACGTCGGGAAGTTTCAGACATTCCGCCAGCCAATTTATGTACAACAGACGGATTCAACGTCAGGACTTTTTGGCTGGACTTTAGCCGGATACCAGGATACACTGGTTACTTACCAGCCAGGAACACAACAACCTTTGTTGAGTAATTATACCTCACAGTACTACGACCTCGTTGGAGATCAGGCTGCTGGAAATTATAGTAGTCTTTCCGAAATACTGAACGGTGGCGGATTACTGAATGGCATGTTGCCTACCAGCACCCTTACCGTTTACTCGATGTTTCTGAATACCGGTTACCCAATTGGCGGATACGGCACCAGGGACAATGATCAATTAAGACTTTCCCTCAATGCTTCCGTTGATGTTGTAAATGTTAAAAAAGGGGATAACGGGCGCCATGCACTGGAGTTTGGTTTTGAATATGAACAACGTGTGGACAGAACCTATTCTGTTTTTGCATTGGCAGGGAATGGTGGTTTATGGGGACTTGCACGGCAATTGACCAATGCTCATATTCTTGGATTGGATAAAAGTAATCCCCTTCCTGTATATGATAACTTTGGTGTTTTCCTTGATACAATTAACTATAACAGGCTCTTTGTCGGAGATGAGCAGGCCTTTTTTGATAAATCTTTACGGCAGGCTTTAGGTCTTGACGTTTCGGGACTTGATTTTATTGATGTTGATGCATTGGATCCAAGTCAGCTTAGCCTGGGAATGTTCAGTCCTGATGAATTACTGAATAATGGTAACTACCTGGTCTACTTTCAGGGGTATGATTATCTCGGCAACAAACTAAAGAATCAACCCAGCACTGATGATTTCTTCAATCAAAAAGATGAAAACGGAAACTTTACCCGCAATTCTCCGGCTTTCAGACCAATCTATTCATCAGCTTACCTGCAGGATAAATTCAACTTCCGCGATTTGATTTTCAATGTGGGCCTTCGTGTCGATCGTTACGATGCCAATCAGAAAGTTCTTAAAGATCTCTATTCCCTTTTCCCGATCCGCACGGTGGATGA
>JBDSEW010000027.1:0-2553 GCA_039919825.1 Chitinophagales bacterium
AGTATCGGTTTATCAGCCCTCGCATCGGTTTATCAGCCATAGCACCAATAGCGATACTATCGCGGAGAGTGATAGCATCGCTAACCTTGGACGATTCTATCGCTTTTTTTAGCTATATCATCGCTACACTCAATAATTCCTCAGTGTAACCCTGTAGTAATTCCTAACAAATACAAACGCCTCACACCAACACAATCATTTAATTGTTCAATAGTGTAACCTTTTCTCAATAAACCCATTCTAAGAATAAGTGTAAATTAAACTCATGCACTTTTCCGTTCAAATCTTTTTTGCCGGATTACTATTCTCAGCATTTTGGCTGGGATGCAACAAGGAACGCATGGAAGAACTTCATATTGATACCACTATCACCAATAATGCCCCTCCACCCTATTCAGGAGTTTCAGAGGTGCAACTAACCAATTACATTAACAGGTTATACATTGACCTACTCGGCAGAGCGCCAACACAAAATGAGATTGAGAATAGTGTGGAGTACCTTGAAAGCCGGGCTTTGAGTGATCAGGCGAAGGATACCCTCATTCAGGAGCTGATGAATACGGAAGACTATTACCATGTATTCTTTACCCTCACAAGTGCCGATTTTATCAATGCAGCAGATAGTGCAGCCATTGTTTATGAAATTGAGGTAATCAAGTTTGTGCATTACGTTGATTCCCTCAATGGCAACACTCAGAATTTCATCTATTATCAGTATGAGTTGAACAGGTTATACCGGTTGCAAAATATTACCGTATCCTTCCGGAATGGCTCAGCTTCATTAAATGAATATTTCGCTGCCTTCCTCGACAATTACTTCTACGACCAGGTGAATATGGGCACTGAAAACTTTGTTAAGGGTTCCTTCAGCGACCTGTTCAGACGCAGCCCTACACAATCAGAATTGATCACAGCAGTAACAATGGTCGACAATAATCCTGCAATACTTTTTACGCAGGATGGTGATAGCAAAGGCGACTTCATAACAATTGTTACTACCAACCATGAATTTTATGAAGGGCTGGTGATCAAAGCTTATAGCCAGCTGCTGTTGCGGGAGGCAATTTCACAGGAATTGACAGAAGGCACTGCCACGCTACAGGAAAGCAAGGATTATCCTGCTTTTCAAAAACAACTGATGAAGACTGATGAGTACGCAGGATTTTAACAATATTAACAGAATGACCATGAACATTTTCAAATCACTCACTTTTGGGTTGGTCCTATTTTTCTTTTTGTCTTCCTGCAAAAAGGATATTACCCGGCAAACGGTCTACGACAATGTGATCTATGAAGTAAATCCTGTTTCAGTATATGCCAGCAATGCAGAGAAGACAAAACAAAAAAGCCCTGCGCAATTCATCGCTATCCTTTATTCCAACCTCACCAATAAAACCATTCCCGGCGATGACCTTAACAACCTCTCAGAGCTTGCCCTTTCTTTTGGCGACAAAGAGTTAATGAATAATGTATTGCTTGAAAACTTTCTGGCGGACCCTGAAATTAAAATTCCAACCAACGAAGAGATGCGCAGCAACATGGACGAATTTGTAAATCAAACGTACCTGAAATTTTTCCTTCGCTATCCAACTGCCTATGAAAAGTATTTTCTGAAAGACCTGATCAGCAAAGATGCAGCCATCACCAGCGAAATGGTATATGCAGCTTTTGCACAATCGAATGAATACCTCTTCTACTAATCCACAACAATCAATTCATGAAGAGAAGAACATTTATTAAAAAAGCGGGATTGGCCACAGCGGGCATGTTTGCTGTGCCTTACCTTTTACCCAGTGGAAGATTGTTTGCAGGAACTGGTGACAGGCTGGCCAATCATGTGGTGGTGGTACTTTTTGCAGGAGGCGTGAGGCACCAGGAGTCTATTGATCAGTCTTACTTATCAGCTCAGGGATTTCCAACTACAGGGAATTTATTACGAAACATGCTGGTGGGTGATGCTCCTTCAACTAATCTTGTATATACTCCGTGGCAGCCGATTCTTTCTTCACCTTTGGTAAAACACGGAACCCTGTTTAAAGAGATGCGGTATTCCACAGGGCCAACAGGCCACTTTAACGGACATACTGCAGCCATTACCGGGAACTATACCGATGTATCACTCGACCTCAATGTGAACCCGGATTTTCCAACTGTATTTGAATACTACCGAAAGCATACTGATCCTGCAAGAAGTGCCATCAACAGTTGGTGGATGAGTGAAGGATTGGGACCCTATCCTGCTTTAAACTACAGCAGAAATGGAATGTACGGACCCCTGTATGGTGCCAATTATCTGAGACCTGCTACTACCTTCGGCAGCTACGGACTTGATTATCTTTCCGAAGCGATCACTTTTCAGCCGGACGATGTCACAAAGATTTCCTCCATAAAAAATTTCCTGGATAAAAATTTTGATAAGACCGCTGCAGATTATCCCGGAATCATTAACACAACAGAAGATCGTGAAAAAATAAAGTCCTTCATCTATGAAACGTTGAATAAAACATCTGCCAACCAAATTGAATGGCCATTACCACCCGGTGTCAGCACAGC
>JBDSEW010000394.1:0-5150 GCA_039919825.1 Chitinophagales bacterium
AACGACTCCAACCGGCCCTGCGCAATTTCAGCCTGGTATGGTGTATACTGCGTGTACCATCCCGGATTTTCAAAGAGGTTCCGTAAAATTGGCGAAGGAGTAATGGTATTGTAATAGCCCATGCCGATATAAGACCGAAACAGCTTGTTCTTTTTTGCGATTGCACGAATCTGTTCAAGATATTCCTGCTCAGAAACGGCTTCACCTACATCCAATGCATGATCCAACTTTATATTTTCAGGAACAACCTCGGCAATCAGCTGGTCGAGGGAGGATGCACCAATTACCTGCAGCATTTCCCGGATGTCTTTATCGTTTACTCCAATGTGGCGTGAAGCAAACCCTCTAGGGATTATTGAATTCATGAAACGGTTGCGAAATTTGAGGTCGCAAAGTTAACCGATAACCTTTAAAATTTTTCACGAGTTCCATATGTATCAAACCAGTGTATATAACTCGCAGTTAGTGCCTGAAGCATGGGAAGCAAAGTTGCTTCTCCGCCTTCTTAACTTTGAAATTATCCGATAATTGATTAACTTTTCGACCAAACTAACATTTTATGGTTCCCGACTACTTCACAATCTTAGGAATTCCAAAGGATGCAAGTGAGATGGAGATTAAGAGGGCATACCGTCAAAAAGCAAAGGAATTTCATCCGGCGTTAAACCGTGCTTCCGATTCACTCGATAATTTCATACTTGTGAATGAAGCATATGAAATACTGATTCACAAAAATACACACGAAATTTATTTACAGGACTACAATACAGCCAATGATCCGCTGAAATACGAAGTTTACTATTATTGGGTGAATGCCGCAAGAACAAGGGCAGCGCAACATGCAACTTTATCTCAACAGGAATTTCTAAATACCAAATTTTACAGGCATACCCATTTATATTCATACCCTACACTGATTATATTTCTTGTAGTTGGAGTAATACTGCTTGTGGCTCCGTTTGTTACGGTGGTGCTCGCACAGCGGTCCATAGGCATTTTGGTAATACTTGCTGTAATATTCATTGCCTGGCCCGTTGGCCTTTATTTCTTTGTTCAGTCTGCAATTGGCTTTCAATCAATGAAGCGATATATGCATTGATTATTGCGGTAACCCTCATTGCACAAGAATCAGAAATTACCTGCGTTAAACAATCAATTTCATTTTGAATAAATTGCATTACGGATTATCCGGAAGATGAATTAACAGGGATTCAATGATTGTTGCACCCTTACTGTTTACCTTAAGTTTTTATTTTTGTTTTGAAATCTTGTACGTTTGAATCCTGAATGAAGACTCTTTTTAACTATTTGATCCTTATCCTGGGATGCTTCTGTTGTCAGGCAGCGATGGCACAAAGCCCGCGGCTGATTCAGTACAGCGGCGTAGTGCTTTCCACTGATTCAGCAACCACACCTGTACCCTTTGCAAGTGTTTTTAACCGCAGTATCAGACTTGGATCAATTGCTAATTTCCAGGGATTTTTCACCTTCGCTGCGAGGGTCGGTGATACTATTGAAGTAACTTCTGTCGGTTATAAAAAAGGATTGGTGGTAGTTCCTGATATTCCGAATAATGAAAGTTATACCGCCCTCATTTTCCTTGAGCCCGATATACAAACACTGCCAGAAGCAAGAGTTTATCCCTGGTTTTCAAAAGATCAGTTTCGGGATGCTTTTGTACACCTGAATATTCCCGATGATGATCTTGAACGGGCTAAAAAAAACCTGGATGCCAATAAAATGAGAGAATTGGGTGAAACTGTTAGAGATGGAACACTCAATGCAACACAATCATTACAGAACTATTCTTACACCTACTATTACCAGGGTCAGTATCGTCCTCAAGCTATTCTCAGTCCAAGTGCGTGGATGCAATTTTTTAATGCGTTGCAGAATGGGGCATTTAAGAAGAAGTGAATGGTGTAATTATTTCTTTTGAGGGAACTTCATTTTATAATCGACTTCGACCAGTCCTTTGGAAATATTCTCCATTTTCTTTTTGAGCAACCTTTTTTTCAATGGCTTTAAATGATCAGTGAACAGGATTCCATCTATGTGATCGTATTCATGCTGGATCACCCTGCCGGCTAAGCCGCTAAATATTCTGCGGTGCTTTTTAAAGTTTTCATCTTCATATTCAATGGTAATTTCATCAGGTCGTTCAATATCTTCCCTGATTTTAGGAATACTCAGGCAACCTTCATTATATCTCCATTCTTCACCATCTTTTTCAATCGCTTTCGCATTGATGAATATCTGGCGCAAACCCTTTTCACCTTTAAAATCATGGTCAGGATCTTCTTTGTCGAGGTTTTTAAGTACGGGAATGGTATCAACAATAAATAACCGAATGGAGTGTCCGACCTGCGGTGCTGCAAGCCCGATACCGCTGGCTGCATACATCGTTTCAAACATGCTGTCAATCAATTCCGATAATCCCGGGTAGGTTCCGGTAATGTATGCTGCTTTTTTTCTTAATAAAGGATCACCGTATGCTATAATGGGAAGTATCATTTCTGAATGGTCTGTAGGTAAGATTGCAAAATTATAACTGCGCTGACTTTATCCACCATAGATTTATCTCTTCTTGCTTTTTTATTTTTTCCGGCAGCTAAAATAGTTTGTTGGGCAATTTTAGAAGTAAAACGTTCATCCATCCTTTTCACGGGTATTGCCGGAAATTTTTCCTGAAAAGCAACAATGAACCCATTGATTTCACCACTTATTTGTGAAGGTGTATTGTTCATGTTCTTATGTTCCCCTACCACTATACACTCAACTGTTTCACGAAGAAAATAAGCTTTGAGGTACGCAAATAGTTGTGGCGTTTCCACAGTATCCAATCCATTGGCAATAATTTGCAAAGGATCTGTAACAGCTATTCCGGTTCGTTTCGATCCGTAATCAAGTGCAAGTATTCGTGCCACATGCGGTGATTAAAAAATGTCGATCAAAACAAAGATGGCAAAAATAACACTGGCAATTCCGTTCGTGGTAAAGAATGCCACGTTTACCCGCGTAAGGTCGTTGGGCTTCACAATTGAATGCTGATAAATGAGCAACAGGCTGAAAATGAACCATCCCAACCAATACCAGCCACCAAAATCCCCCAAAACTCCCACCGCTGTAAGGCTGGCAATGCTTAACACGTGTACAAACGAAGAAACCCACAACGATTTTTTCTGACCTATCCAAACAGGCATTGAATGCAACTGCTGGTCCCTGTCAAATGATTCGTCCTGCAAAGCATAGATTATATCAAACCCGCTCACCCAGCATAGTACCGCAATGCCAAGCAATATTGGCAAAGGACTGAAAGCTCCTGAAACCGCGAGATATGCACCAACAGGTGCCAATGCTAATCCAAGCCCTAAAACGAAATGTGAAAAATGGGTAAACCGCTTGGTATAACTATAGCCAAGAATTACAAGCAGTGCGACAGGAGACAGAAAAAAGCAAAGCTGATTGATAAAAAATGTACAGGCCACAAAGAAAACAATACAGAGAAGTGTGAAGACAGAAGCAGCTGATCTTGAAATTATTCCTGACGGAATTTCACGTTGTAAGGTGCGTGGATTACTGCGGTCATATGGTTCATCAATCAACCTGTTAAAAGCCATTGCAGCACTCCTGGCAAATACCATGCAAGCCAGCACCAGCAAAAACTTTTGCCCGCTGAATGAAAATCCTTCCAGCCACACCGCCAAAAAGAAACCAATCATTGCGAATGGAAGCGCAAAGACAGTATGGCTGAATTTTATGAGCGATAAGTATTTGTTCATTCTTTTTTGTTCACATTAGCCATAATCGTAAGTTCAGTTTGAGATGGATCAGTGTTGGCTGTAACAGAAATGCTTTTATTCTGCAGACCTTCCTTTCCAGCGCTGTTAAACTGAACTTCAATAGTTGCCTCTCCTCCGGGCGGAATAGGTTCTTTGGGAAAGGAAGGTATGGTGCACCCACACGATCCATGCGCATTGGAAATAATTAATGGATTGGCTCCTGTGTTTTTGAACTTAAAAGAATGATTAACGACATCTCCCTTCATCATATCTCCAAAATCGTATTTCATTTCGTCAAATGTTAGTGTTGTTAAAGGTCCGCTGATAACAGGAGTGGAAATGGTAGTTGAGCTTTCCGGAGGTGCCGGTGGAAACCCATCACTATTCGAAACAGCAGGATGCAGCATAGCATGGGCTTCTAACCTTTCCTTGCGTTCCTGCATCATACTAAGAATTTCGATCACGGTCATTATAAAAACGCAAATCGTGATGACTACCAGCGAAAATGTTTTGATGTTCTCGTTCATGTTGGAGGTTTAATTAAAATAAACAGCAGCAAAAATAAGCTGTTTTCGTGCTATTGTGAATGATCAACGGTGATTACGTGAATGGTCAGTGGTCATCGCACGTATAAGAAGCTAATCAGCGCCAATTCAGGCCTGCAGCAGGCGCAGTATCCAAAGCCGTGAAATCCCCTTCAAGAAACTTATAATACCCAGCAATAGCAATCATGGCAGCATTGTCAGTACAATATTCGAAAGCAGGGATGAACAGGTTCCAGTTATTTTTTGCTCCATATTTTTTCAGCTCTTTACGAAGTCCGGAGTTTGCAGATACTCCGCCTGCAATTGCAATTTCACGAATATTGTACGTGTGCGCAGCCCTTTCGAGTTTATTAAGCAGGATAGTTACAATCCTGTATTGAACAGACGCGCATATATCGGTTAATCGTTTTTCAATAAAGAAGGGATCGTGCTTTAGCTGATCGCGCAGAAAATAAAGTATTGATGTTTTTAATCCGCTAAAACTAAAATCGAGATTCGGAACATTCGGCTCGGGAAATTTAAATGCAAGCGGATCACCCTGTAGCGCATATTTATCAATTAAAGGTCCTCCCGGATAGGGAAGCTTAAGCAGTTTGGCAGTTTTGTCAAAGGCTTCACCTGCGGCATCATCAACAGATTCTCCAACGACCTCCATTTGCAGGTAATTTTTTACAAGCACAATCTGTGTATGTCCGCCCGAAACTGTGAGGCACAAAAATGGAAAAGAGGGCCTGGGTTCTTCAATAAAATGCGCCATCACATGGGCCTGCATGTGATGCACACCAATCAGTGGCACCTGCAGCGCCAGCGCCAGCGACTTTGC
>JBDSEW010000114.1:0-5893 GCA_039919825.1 Chitinophagales bacterium
AATTTATTTCGGCATCTGTTCAACTTCTAAGGATCCTGAAACAAGTTCAGGATGACGTGTTGGTTTAGGGTTATCTGTTATCGTAGAATTGATCTTTATTCACAACCCTATGAAATCGTAAAGCACGCTTCTCTCAACACCTGCATATGTGCAAGTCCCTTTTTTCGTGCGTATGAAATATTTCTTTCGGGAATGCCTTCCGGATCGGGATGGCTGTCAATAGCAATGGTAAGACTTGCTTCCCGCAATAGCTGTAACATGGGGTACGGGGAACGGTTGGTATAATTGGCAGGATCATCCTCATCAGCACCTTCAAATAAATACATTGGATGAAAGCTTGCAACCTGGAAGACACCTTCATATCCTGATTTTTCCAACTCAACTTCTGCATTGGCTAACAGTTGCACGAAGGAATCAAAGCTCGTGAATGACTCAGGAAAAATCAGTAAAGTGGTTTCAATAGTTTCGTCCTTGTTCAATTGCAGAAATGCGTTGGTCAGTTGCCTTAATTTCTTCGTTCTGACTCCTGTACGTACCACTTCATAATGAACCGTGCCCCGCTTCATTTCCTTTGCGGCAAAAGGACAAAAGTTACATCCCACCACCACAGCGCTGATCCACTTTTTTGTTTCCGATATCACCACTTCATTGGAAGGCATGCTAAAATTAATTGAAGAGGTGAAGGTAACCCAAGTTGCGGCTGGTTAAAAATATTGCTGAAGATGACAACCTACACATCAAAATAAAATCAGCAGTACCTCTTTGTGTCTTTGTGCCTTCGTGGCAAAAACACTTAATGCCACAAAGGCGCTACACCAATGGCTCAACAGAAAACACATCGAGTTTTGAACCCATGAAATTGCGGATCCGCTTATACACACCATTGCCATTGTGTGAACCACCTTCATTGGTGTTACCTTCAATGGTTTCAAAAGTTTCTGCACCGATGGCGGTAATGATACCGGTGTGTTTCCAGTCATTCGGCGTTTTTTGCACCAGGAAAATATCGCCGGGCTTTACAATAGCAGGATTGTTGCGCACTTTGGTGTAACGCAATAATATTCCTTTTTGCAAACCAGTAGTACCCACCGTATCGCAGCTGTAAGTAAGCGGCATCAGCGAACGAAAATCTTTTCCCAGTAATGAAGCTGCCTGGTCAACGATACCCTGCACAAAACCCATACACCAAAACCACGCTTCTCCTTCAAAACCATCCAAATAACTGCGCACCCACGGGCCGCAATTGTTTCGCTGGTTGATCCTCAGTTCAAACGGATGATCCTGCAAATGATTTTTCGCGGTAGCTACAATCAGTTGTCTTAAACCATTTCCTGCTATTGCTCCTTCAAATGCATTTTTCAATGGTGCACTTAACTTTGCAAACAACGCCTGGTTCACAATGCCGTTTTGAGTTGCTCCGATTGCACGCTGGTAATTTTTAACAGCCATTTCAGTTGCGGGACCGAAGTCACCATCGATACCAGTGAGCGTGCCTGCACCGGCATGCGACATTTCATACAAGGATAGCCACGACTGGATTTTAAGAATATCCTTCTTTGTATTGGTGCTTCCATTTCTTTGTTGCGTAGCGGAAATGGTCAATTCCTTTTGATAACTTTTCTTGATCATGGAGAGACAGGTTGAAAACAGGATTGAAAATTTATTACGTGCTTTTAATAAAAGGTTTGAATGGTCAAATATGAATAGGATGTAAATATAATATTGAATAGAACTATTCGCAAGCGTATAAATACCTGATTCGTTGTGTTTCTTCCATCGTATTCGTGCCATAGCTCAGAGTGTGTATTAAGCAGGAGAGAAATTGATTTTAATCGTGTCACGAATTTCCCACAAGTTCATGCCATAAAAATTCCCGTCGTTATTTTTATAAAGATCACCATTTGGAGTTATGCCCCACTCTGCAAATCCTTTAATGATTGTGTAATCATTACCGGTGGGCTTGATGGTGAATGCAGTACCCTTTCCTTCCGGGCCGCCATTAGAAGTAAGGCCTACGAATACATCCTGTGCCTGGCTGAAAGAAGAAAATACCAGAACTAATGCCATTAGTAGTAAGACTGTTTTGTTACTGTTGATCTGTATCATGTTTTTTATTTTTTAAATGGTTTCGTTTTGAATGATGAATTTGATGCATCAAAAGTGCATCTGATCGAAACCAGATGAAAGGGGAATATGGATGCGCGAATAGAGGGGTGATTTGCGCAAATGAAATCCGTAGTGTTAAAAAGTGGAGCGTTGAAATGTAAATCAAACAGTGCTTCCTAATTTCAAACGCTTCATGCTCCATTTTTTTTGTTAGTTTTGAAATCATTCAAATGCAGGGAGTTCAGAAAAACTGCCATTTCATTAAATGGCGGCTTTTATCCGTTGCAGAAAAATATCAGCTACTATTCAATATGCCGGTATATGAAATACAACCCCTCCTTTGCTAACCGCTTTCCATCACATGATTCAGGTATCACTCTTGTAAATGAAGTTTCACCAACATTAATTTCTGTTCAAAAAAAATTGAACCACATCTATTGGTTTGCCTATTTCAATATGAATTGTCCGAGTGTGCGGTACCGTGGCAAATATGTGCTCGAATATCTTAACGAAAAGCATGGCATTGCTTATTCCATTATTCATCCTGGCTACCGGCCGAAGGAAATCTTCCTTTTTCTTAAGACTTACTTTTCTGTTTTATTCTTCAGGAAGAAAAATTCCATCATTGTTTTTCAGAAAATTTATACACGCGGTTTATATGCAACCGCGCTGAAAATCCTGCTGCTTTTCAGAAACCATCAAACTGTGTATGATATTGATGATGCAGAATATCTCCGGTTTCCTGCTGCTACTGTCCATTTTTTTATGAGACATTGTCAAAACATTTTTGTTGGAAGCAAGGCTCTTGCTGATTACGCGGGTTTATACAATCGCTGTGTAAAATTGCTTACTTCCCCTGTCATTTTGCATGAACAAGTCAAAACAAAACGCAATAAGCTTTTTACCGTAGGCTGGATTGGTTTTTATAACACACCACATGAATCGTCCAAACCATTTTCACACAAAACGATCCTGGAACAAATGATTTTTCCTGCCATCCTGCAAGTAGATTTCAGCATCAGGTTCACAGTGCTTGGTGTCACCAATAAAATGGATGCTGATGAAATCAGGGAATACTTTTTTCCGAACCCCAATGTTCAGGTTGAAATCCCTGAAAACATTGACTGGCTGGATGAAGCAGGCGTTTACAGCAGGGTGAAAGAATTTGATGCAGGCGTTGCACCACTTCTTGATTGCGAAATGCACCGTGCAAAATCTGCCTTCCGGATCAAACAATACCTTTCGTGTGGTGTGCCGGTTCTGGCAAATGATGTTGGGGAGAATAAATTGTTCGTTAAAGATGGTTTTAATGGTTTCCTGTGCTCGGATTCAGCAGCATTCAAAGAAGGGTTGGTGAGGTTAAAAAGCCTGGAGGACGATGCTTATCATGAGCTTTCATCGAATGCCCATCTTTCCATTCCACTTTTCAGTATGAAATCTTATTGTTATGATTTTCTCCAACCATGTTTATAATTCCAACGGTTTGCGGGGAGTTACTTATCTCCTCCCGCCTTAACCATGTTGCTTTTCCAGTACCGTTGTTCTATTTACATTCAGGGAAAATAAATACCGGCCGGCTCATCCATGATACCAATCAAAATTGCACACTTATTTTTGCGGAGTAAAACACTTCTTAATAAAAAAATTACTGCTTTTTAACCGTGTTCAAAACAATGATCTTCATAATATTATATTGGTCTAACATGGGGTATTTAACATCCTGGCCAGTAAGAAAATCATGTATTAAGTTCGACCTTCAAAACAGTGGTAAGCAGGAAATAATTACCTTCGTCCCTTCCTTTTTTGCCTTTCTGTGTAGAAACCCTGTAATACTTTTTTTACCCTGCATTCCTCCATCAAATACGTTAAAATCAGCCTCTTTCTTGCACTCCTGCTTTTTTCAAGGCATGGGTCAGGACAGGTGCTTGACCTGCCATCAGCGATCAACTTTGTGAAGATCGGTGACCTGGATGTTTCAGGAACACAGATTACCGTGGAAGCACTGATTAAATGGAACGGAAACGCCGGAGGTAATGATGTGGTAAGCAAACATACCGCCCCTTTGAATGTCAATTATCTGCTCCGGCCTTCCACTTTTGAACTCACCACCTACATCAACGGAAGCAGCGGACCGACACAGTTTATCCAGATGACCAATCCATTTTTGTTGGTGGTAAACCAATGGTATCATATTGCAGGCACCTACGATGGTAGTTTTGTAAGATACTATGTTGATGGCTGCCTCGTAATTGAACTGCCTTTCGATGGCAATATGGCTCAAAATAATTATCAGGCCTCTATTGGCGCCCAGAGCCAGAACCAGAATGAGCAGTTTTATGGGAAGCTGGATGAAGTGCGTATCTGGAATGTCTGCCGGACCCAACCTGAGTTAAAGGCCAACATGCTTGATCTGCCATCTCCCAGTTCACAAGCGGGCTTGCTGGCGTATTATAAGTTTGCTAATGATTACACCAACAGCCAGGGTAATGCTACCTATAATGGCATTGCTGTTGGAAGTCCCCAATTCACGGTAGAAACTGTGGTGAATGATCCGATAGGCATCGACAGTATAACCATTGTTGATGCAACGTGCACCGCCCTTCAGGATGGTAGTATCACCATATTTGCCAGCAATCCAAATCTTCAATATTCCATTGATGGACTTAATTTTCAGAGCGACTCAGTTTTTACAAATGTTGCCCCGGGGTTTTATACGGTATATGTAAAATCAACTGAAGGATGTATTGTCGACAGCACCATTGAAGTGGTTAATGTTAATCCTCCTTCGTTCGAGGCAAATGCTGCCACCATTTGCGAGGGAGACAATTACGTATTGCCGGATGGAACTTTAGCTACTGTTTCAGGAGCATATGTAGATACGGTGCATGCGACAAATGGTTGCGACAGTATTATTGTATCTACCACGCTTACTGTTACTCCTTCCATCATTCAAAATATATCAGCCGCTATTTGTACCGGAGAAGATTACGTGCTCCCGGGAGGTATCACCACAAATGTTGCCGGAGTTTACAATGATACTTTATCTGCAGCAACCGGGTGCGACAGCATTCTGATTACAACACTCGTGATTTTACCATCCACTACCGGGATTGTTACCGTTTCAATCTGCAATGGCGACAGTTATCTGTTGCCATCAGGAAACGTGGTGGATACAACAGGCATTTACATTGATACATTAATTTCTTCTTTCGGCTGCGACAGCATTGTTATTACCGATCTATCAGTGCTGCCAATGATCGTGGTGAGTATGGTTGCAGCCATTTGTGAGGGAGAATTTTATCAATTGCCTGCGGGAGGCATTACAGGCACAGCAGGTATTTACACCGATACTCTTTTTTCCCTTACAGCATGTGATACCATGGTGATCACTGACCTCACCGTCCACCCTGCTCTTATTGAAAGCATCACCATTACAGGTATTACCTGCAACGGTGCCGGTGATGCTTCTGCCCAGCTCATTGCGCTATCAGGATTGGCGCCTTATCATTTCGACTGGGGAACAGCATCCTTTGACGATACTTCCTTTGTTTCCAATCTCAATCCCGGCAATTATATGGTGTATTGTACAGATGCCAATGGTTGCAGCGATACCGTCAATTTTGTGATTACAGATCCGGATACCCTGAATGTCAATACGACATCAACACCATTGACCCAATGGCAGGCCGATGATGCAACAGCCAGTGCAGTGGTAACAGGAGGGGATCCTCCCTACACGTATGTGTGGAGTTCGCAACCACCTCAATTTTCCGAAACAGCCACCGGC
>JBDSEW010000117.1:0-3444 GCA_039919825.1 Chitinophagales bacterium
GTTTTATGAAACCTGGAATACAATTGATGAAATTAAAATACTGAATACCGTTGGCGAAATACTGGTGCAGACAAAAATTAAAAGTATGATTGACGTTTCTTCGATACAAAACGGAATTTATTTTGTGATGGTTAAAACCGCTAAGGGGAATATTTTTAATCAAAAAATAATAATCCTTAGATAAATCAAGTTTAGCATGACAGACAAACTCTTTTGTCCAGCCAATCAACACTCTTTTGCAAACCAAAGAGTGCGACAATTTGAAATGCACTCTAAATAATTCTTCTTTTCCTGCTATTAAGTAATACTATTATCTTCTAAAGAATGTGTCCTTCCATTGCCTCCGCCCGCAGAGTTGTACTGTGAGGTGATCTCCCATTAAAAAAGAACTACTTACCCTTTGCATGGCAGCTTGTTGTTCCCTGATCATTAGACATTATATTCCTATATTCACCATCAACGCTTATAACACATGGTTAACTTTGAGGAAATTGTACGTTCCATCAATGCAGTAATCTGGAGCAATGCCCTGATTTATTTATTACTCCTGACTGGTATTTACTTTACAATCAGGATGCGATTTTTCCAGGTACGTATGTTAAAAGAAATGGTCCGCCTGATGTTCCAGGGCAATGCATCTGCTGCGGGCATATCCTCCTTTCAGGCACTGTCTGTATCGCTATCCGGTCGCGTGGGAACGGGTAATATTGCCGGCGTTGCAACTGCTATTTTCCTCGGTGGTCCGGGTGCGGTATTCTGGATGTGGGCCGTGGCATTCCTGGGCTCTGGTTCAGCTTTTGTTGAGTCAACACTTGGGCAAATTTATAAACGAAAAGAAAATAATGAATACCGGGGCGGGCCGGCATACTATATAGAAAGTGGTTTTAAGAATAAACAGTTCGGTAAAATTTATGCCATCGTTTTTGCTGTTTCAACCATTCTTGCCTGTGGCTTCCTGCTGCCCGGCGTGCAATCGAACAGCATTGCTTCGGCTATGAACAGTGCTTTCGGTATTCAATATACTTACACAGGCCTTTTGCTGGCAGTGCTGCTGGGTCTCATCATTTTTGGTGGTATTAAAATGATCGCCAACGTAGCACAGTTCGTGGTACCGTTTATGGCCATCATATACATTGGCGTGGCGATCACTATCCTGGTAATGAACTACGATAAAATTCCGGGAATTTTTGCGTTGATCTTTTCAAGCGCTTTTGGGCTCAATGCAACTTTCGGTGGAATCATGGGTGCCATGATCACCATTGGTGTAAAACGGGGCGTGTATAGCAATGAGGCAGGACAGGGTACAGGTGCTCACCCTGCCGCTGCAGCAGAGGTTACGCATCCGGCGAAGCAGGGTTTTGTGCAGGCCTTTTCGGTTTACATTGATACACTGTTTGTCTGTTCGGCCACTGCTTTCATGATCCTGATAGCCGGCACTTACAATGTAAAGGGACCAGGTGATGCAATGCTCGTTGACAACGGCATCTACTATGAGCAAAATAGTGTTAAGCACGTGGATGGAAGCCCTACCTATACACAGGCAGCCATTGATAAAGCTTTTAGCCAGGGGCAGGAAACCTTTCATCCCGGTTTTGTTGGCACTGGCAGCTATTTTGTTGCGGTAGCTTTGTTCTTTTTTGCTTTCACCACCCTGCTGGCTTATTACTATATCGCAGAGACCAATGTAGCTTACCTAACGCAAAAACGGGGCGGCAAGTTGTTGATGCTTCTGTTGAAAATAGCCATGATGGGCGCTGTATTCCTGGGCTGTGTGCGCGCAGCAACCATTGCCTGGGATCTTGGCGACATGGGCGTTGGCATTATGGCCTGGCTGAATGTGGTGGCCATAATCATTTTGCAAAAACCAGCGCTCAAAGCTTTTAAAGATTACAAGGAACAAAAGAAAGCAGGCAAGGATCCTGTTTTCAACCCGGTAACCCTCGGTATTCGTGGTGCTGATTTCTGGGAGAAAAAATAGGGGCGTTAACTTCAGCAGGCGTTATGAATTCAAAGCTTCTTTGTAATTATCAGTAGCTAAGGTTTCGAATACTTGTATTCCAGACGTATATGGTATGAAATTTTTAATTCCATCATTTTCATCTTCCGGACCGAACACATTTGCCCAGGAACAGGGATTAATTTATATTAACCTTTAAGGATGAGCATGAGTTTATTGGATTAAAAATCCAATGGCTCAACAGGCTGGGATTATAAATCCCGACCAACGGGAGTTGCAAGCCAAGAGACATTTAGGAATTAGCTGTTGAAGTGAAAATAATGAGGATTTGAAAGATAGTCGCCGAATGGGATTTCGTATTTCAGATTCCGGTTCCTGAATACACGGACCAGCGACTCCGTTTTTTCTGAATTACTTTATAACAGAGAGCATCGCGGTCGCGCTGTAACCATCGGTACCAACCACCACGAGGTACAATCCTGAAGGTAAAGAAGTAAGAGAAAGTATTATAAGTGGTGAGTCAGTCGCTGCCCTGGTAACATACATCAATTGCTGACCCTGTAAATTGAAAAGCTGAACGGTTTCCGCTGCCTGTGATTGAACGATTACCTGGTCTTGCGCAGGGTTCGGGTAAAGCAAGAGGGACGTATTTTCAGCAACTGAGGTGGTGAAAGATCGTGTTTCGCTGAAGCCGGAACCTGTATTTGTTACTGTGTCGCACCATGACTTCAGCCGCCAATCATAAGTAGTAGCAGGTTGAAGAAAAGAAAGCTCCAGGTAATCAGTAAGTGAAAGGACTGTTTCCACTTCCCATGTTGTGGCATCTCTTTTTTTATACTGAACTTCATACAGTTGGTTTTCATTGGCCACGCATTCCCAGGAGAGCCTTACGCTGTTCATGGTAACTTCCTCCGATTTCATCGAATCGGACGAAGGACGCGCACAGGGATTCCAGTCGTATTTATGCGCGCGGTAAGAGATGTACTGCTTATTGGCTGCCAGCTTCATTTCCCAAACGATCGTGCCGGCACAATCTACTTCGGTCATGCTGGGCAGGTTGGTCTGGCTGCGTTTTCCCCAATTGATAAACGTATTTCCATTCGCCAGCCGCTGCACATTGCCCATTGCGGAATAGTAGGGAATGATGTTTTCCACTTTAGGGTGAGTATAACTCCACACGAGGGTTGCTGTTTTTTGCACGACATCCAGTTGGTATTCTTTCGCGGCGGAATGCGGCGGTGCATGGTAATTTCCATTGTCATACAAAGTGATATTGCCATTGGGCAACCGGCGGCAATCATGCTGACAGGAAAACTGTTCCGGATCATTGAGGAAGGTGAATTCATTTTTCACACCTCCCAGCCGCCAGATAAATGCTCCGGTGCTGATATCAATCTTGTTCACCTGGTCGATGTTGCGGTTGGAGGTGATGATATTACCATCTGCATCAAGCTCAATCGAATTGGTGTGCACATAATCCAGGATAC
>JBDSEW010000149.1:0-4350 GCA_039919825.1 Chitinophagales bacterium
GTTGAAACGAGTTCAACATGTAGCTTGGATGAAACGTTATCCCTAACTGGTTTCGGGATTCCTCATGAACTTAACACAGATACTGAAACAAGTTTAGCGTGACTTACCTATGAAACGTCATCCCGAACTGGTTTCGGGATCTAGCAGGAAATTGAGAGATGCTGAAACAAGTTCAGCATGACGCTTCGATGAAACGTTATCCCTAACTGGTTACGGGATCATTTAGGAAATTTGCGGATGCTGAAACGAGTTCAGCATGTCGCTTGGATGAAACGTTATCCCTAACTGGTTACGGGATCTCTTAGGCTGAAAAAGGGATAGCATCGGTTTCTCCATTACAACTCGGATAGCAGGACGACAAAAACAAAAGCGCAAGCTGATGAGACCTGCGCTTTAGCGGCATTTATCAATGAGAACCAAACTTAAATATTGATCTTATTTTCCAGTTTGCTGCTAATCACTCCATCCTTTTCCATCCACTGTTTTAATTCATTCATTCCAATGTTGCAACGCAATCTCAGAAATACAAAGGAAGATTCTCCATCATCCACCAGCACCACCACCTGCCTGATCTTATCCTTTTTATTCTGACGCAACTGCACAGAAACATTTTCCTCTTCTGTAGTTACCCCTACCAGTTCTTCGAAATTCTGGCGGCTCAGCGTTTTCATCTTTTTATCGTATTTGTGGGATGCATTGTAATCCACATAGGCACAACCTTCCCGCACTACAATACTGGTGCTCCGTATCTTTTTCAGAGCGGTCTTCAACTCAGGCTCTTCCTCTTTTGGAACAAACCACGAACCCATTTTCATCAGGAAGCCAGGGATATAAAGTGACAGCTTAGTTGATTCTTCGCTACGGTTCATTTCACTGCTTTTATCAGGACTGCCTGCAAAAAGCATTGCAGGGAGACAGCAGAGTACGGAGAGCATTATTTTTTTCATTTCTATATGGAAGGTTAAATGTGGAAGTGAATGAGGTCTTAAATTTCTATTCGTGATTTACCGAAACATCATTTGAAAGGAAAAAGCGGCAGGCAGCTAATTGAACCAAACCATGAGAAAAGCCGGCCTGCACGCTTCTTCGGGGAAGGGGATCTTCCGTACTTATTATTATTTGATTTTGAAAATTATCCCTGGTTGCACATATTACAAACCTTATTTTTTATCATTCTCCTGATCAAGGTCTTTGAGGTACTCCAGCCCTTTTATGTCGGTGTCATTTGCCATGGAGCTGATCTTTTTAATATCCATCTTACCTGCCACATTCACATAAATAAATTCACCATCGTCTTTTCCAACAATCAGCAGGTCACTCACAATACCCTGCCCTGCAGACTTCGCCAGGATCCGGATGTCGCTTCCTTCCTCAATTACACTGAGCAATTCTTCGTAACCTGAATTAATCAAGGTTTTCGCTTCTGCATAAAGCTTATCTGTAAGATCACTGGTTTTACCTTCCTCAGGTTCGTAGATCAGCACATTCACGCCCGTAATATCTTTCATAACCGACAGGTCTGCATCTTCTACATCTATGGAAGCGATGAGGTCAAACATTTTGGGGGAAATTTTCACGGTAGTAAACCCGGTGTGCCCGGCGTATTTATCGAAGAAACTCTGCACTGAGTTCTGCGCGAAAAGAGAGAGAGGTAACAGGGCAATTGCCAAAAAGAACACTTTTTTCATGGTGGAAGATTTTGTTGGTTTATTATTTTTTGTTGATTTATCCCTTTGGCGGCAGTAGCTGTCGAAAAGTTACAAGGCGATAAAAAATAATTTGCATTTTAGTCGCGGCCCTGCTGAACAGCAGGCACTGACAAGCAAATGCAGTTATTTCAACATCGCTTCCGGACTTAAATAATCATCTAATGACTATCAGATCAACTTCATGTGTGAAAGGCGCTCTTATAATGTTGAGCATGCACTTATTCAACTTCCAAATGCTGAGGGCTGATCCGCCTGTAGAAGGGATGTGGCTGCCACTCCTGCTTGATCAGCTTACTATCAACGATATGCAGGCAAACGGTTTGCAGCTTTCCGCCGATGATCTTTACAGTGTGAACCATGCTTCTATGAAAGATGCGGTGCTGTTGTTTGGAACCGGATGCACCGGTGAAGTAGTTTCAGAGCAAGGGCTGGTGCTTACCGCGCATCACTGTGGACTGGGACAAATTCAATCCCACAGTTCTGTAGAGCATGACTACCTGGAGAATGGATTCTGGGCGATGAACCGCTCTGAGGAACTTGCCTGTCCGGGCCTTAAAGTAACCTTCATCATCAGCATTGCAGATGTAACTTCACGGGTTGTCTCCGTGCTTCATGACGGAATACCTGAATGGAAAAGAAATTTACAGATCGACAGTGTCTCAAAAGTGATTGCCAATGAAAACATCGCGGGAACACATTATGGTGCACAGATAAAACCCTTTTATACTGGCAACCAGTATTTTTTATTTATCACTGAAACTTTTCGTGACATAAGGCTGGTGGGAGCACCACCTGTTTCTATCGGCAACTTTGGTGGCGAAACGGACAACTGGATATGGCCGAGACACACCGGAGATTTTTCCGTGTTTCGCATTTATGCCGGTGCTGATAATAAACCTGCGGATTATTCTCCGGATAATGTGCCCTTCAGGCCGCGCTATTATTTTCCGATTTCACTGAAAGGGGTGAAGGAAAGTGATTTCACAATGGTGTATGGTTTTCCGGGTACCACTAATGAATATGCCACTTCCTATGCTATTGACCTCGTGCAAAATGTATTGGATCCGGACAGGGTTAAGATCCGTGATAAAGTACTCAATACCTGGTGGAATGACATGCTGGTGAATGATACTGTTCGCATTCAGTATTTATCAAAGTATAATGGCCTTGGCAATGGCTGGAAGAAATGGCAGGGTGAGTCAAAAGGCCTTAAAGAAGCAGGCGCTATTGCACAGAAAGAATTGTATGAAGCAGACTTTTCCAGTCGGGTTGCTGCGAATGACCATTGGCAGATGCGTTATGGAACGCTGTTGCCACAGTTAAAAACTGTTTATGATTCTTTAAAGAAGCTACAGCCACTGATTGACTATTATGACGAAGCGCTGAATAAACCGGAAATTTTTGGTTTCGCTAACTCTTTTCAACCACTTGCGGAATTGGCCGGAAATAAAATTTATCCTGATGAAACTATCAATAAAGAAAAAGAAAAAATGAAGTTGGCTGCTGCCCGCTTTTTCAAAAATTATGCAAGCGCAACTGATCAAAAACTTCTGGATGAAATGACCGTTTTATATGGAAATGAAATTGGCCTTTCACAAACGCCTGCTACCTACCGGGAAATTCTGAAAAAGTATTCAAAGGATAAGGTATCCTTTGCCAACAACCTGTTCCAGGCATCCTTTCTCGACAATCAAAAAGAAGTGACAGACTACTTAAATGGATTTAAAAGAGGAAGTGAAAAAAAGCTGGTTAAAGATCCGGTTTATAGAATTGCAGTGGCACTTAATGAATACCGTGATAACATTGTCGCACCTGTTTATGATCATCTGCGAAGTGAGGCAATCATTTTAAATCGCAAATACATGGCTGCACAATTGGAGGTGATGAAAGAGCGCAAATTTTATCCGGATGCCAACCTATCATTACGGATTACCTATGGCAAAGTGGAAGGCTTTACTCCCCGTGATGGTGTACAATTTTCCTATTTCACAACACTTGACGGCATTATGCAAAAAATGAATCCGGATTTTGAAGATTACAAAGTGCCGGAGCGTCTGAAAGAGTTGTATGTTCAAAAAGACTTTGGAATATATGCTGATGCGTCTGGAAAACTAAAGACTTGCTTTATTGCTTCTAACCACACTACCGGTGGCGCCAGCGGTGCTCCGGTGATTGATGGAACAGGGAATATCATCGGTATCAATTTCGACCGTGTATGGGAGGGTACCATGAGTGACCTCTTTTTTGATCCGGAACGATGCAGGAACATTTCACTGGATATCCGCTACGCACTTTTTATAATCGACAAATATGCCGGCGCGGGGTATTTGCTGGAGGAAATGAAGTTAGTGAGGTGAGTGAAGAGAACCAGGAAGATGCGGGTAGCATACAATCTAAACACTAAACAATCTAAACTCCAAACCAGCCAATCAGGATTAACGGACAACTTTTAATCTACTCCCACCATTCACCTTTTCGTCAATCATCATAATCAGTTGATTGCAGATGAGAAAAAGATAGTTTGCTTCTTCGTCTTCAAAATCTTCGTCAAAATCTTCATCACGCACATCCCCGAAAAAAGAAGCAAGCAGGTAAGTGATTAAAAATGGCTGCCTCATTTTTTCAAATTGTTTCGCAATCG
>JBDSEW010000407.1:0-5776 GCA_039919825.1 Chitinophagales bacterium
GAAGGAATGTATCATGGAGTAATTGACAGCCAGGATACCTTATGGCTGAATACTTCCAATGGGAAGCTCCTCTCGTTTTATGATGGCGTTTTTACAGTTAAAATTCCAGGAGGTATTTATTATACACTTGCCATTGATGATTACGATAATATTTTTGCTCCGCTTTCCAGCACTAAAATTTTGAAATTTCACACTGTTATTATTGATACGTTAATTATTACAGGTACTTATTCCAACTATCCCTTTTTAATAGCAGCCGATTCCAACAGTTTTGTTTACTTAATTGGGATTAATAACCAATATCTCAAGTTTGACGCGAATAACTGGAATGCTCTTGAATTAGGCATTCCGGAAAATGTTTACGGCAATCAATCAGCGCTCGGCACAGATGAAGATCATCATATCTGGTTTGGAACCACAAATAGTATTCTCGTTAAAGAAGAAAATAACCTTACCTCCACAATCTATTCGGTAAACTACAGTGGATTGCCGGATGGTGGTAATTATTCAACATCTGCTTTCTATTTCAATGGTAATTATAACGGAGGAGGAATTTTGGGAACAAGTGAAGGATTATTTGAAGTTTCCCTTTCTGGCCATCTTATTTCCAAAATAGATTCGGGCTTTTCTTCGATAATGAATGACAAGAAGATCAACTGCATTGAAAAGTTCGGTTCCTATTATAACATTGCGGTTGATACCATCTGGGTTGGCAGCAATGAAGGATTATTCGGCATGAATAAAGATTATGAATGGGTTCAGTTTACGACCTCCAACTCCCCTTTGCCAAACGACACGGTCAATTATATTGTGTTTGATGATGATAAGTTCTGGGTTGCTACCAATGGCGGGGTTGCATGTTACCATTTCAACGGAACCTGGGAAATATTCACCACCACAAATTCTCCGTTGCCTGGTGATATTGTTCATTCTATCAGCGTGGAATCTGGCAGCGTCATCTTCTGTACGTCAAACGGCGTTGCTTACTTTAATGATCCGGATTGGAAAATCCTGAACACCTCCAACTCCGGGCTGATTGACAATAATATACAATCGCTTTACACTGATTACGGATACCACTATTATTTTGGAACCGTTGCTCACGGCATTTGCGATAGCGTATATAACGGAAGCTGGATCTATCTCAACACCTCTTCCGGATTACCTTCTGATTCAATTACTTTCATCACTGATGCACCCGGAGGGTTAAATCCTATTGTTGCCGGAACCTACGGAGGAGGGTTGCTAAGCATTGACGATGGTAATTATCTCGGCAACACTACGAACATACAAGGAATTGATTTCAATGATGCAACCGATTATACTCTTTTGGACCAGGCTGACTGGGCAGAAATGTGGATTACAACGGATAAAGGTTTGTTATACCAGGATTTTGGATTAAATACACCAAGCGCCCCATTACAACTCAATGACATCACTGCTTACTTTTCCAGTGAAAATCTTATAATCAATTATGCATTGAAAAAAAGCGGCGCAGCACAGATTGAATTGTTTGACATCAATGGAAAACAATTATCGCGCGTAAAAATATTTGGTACTGTTGGGGAAAACTATCTTAGTCTTCCAGCTTCAAGATTGCCTTCCGGAATGTATATTCTCAGGATGCAATCAGGAAATCAATTTGCTTCGGTAAAGGCTGTGAAGATTCAATGAAAATTATTGGAGGCGCCTTGAATTTCCACAGATCCAGTGCAGATGTTAATGTTGCTCCTGTTTTTTAGCGCAAAAAATATATTAGCTGCAAGGGCGCAAAGAAAATTGCGCCTTAGCGTCTTCGTAGCAAAAGATAATAGCTGCAAGGGCGCAAGGGCACAAAGCAGGATTGCGCTTTAGTGTCTTCGTAGCAAAAGATAGAGGCTAAGTGTATTCGTAGTAAAAAATAATGGCTACAAAGGCGCGAAGGCACAAAGAGAAATCGCGCCTTAGCGTCTTCGTAGCAAAAAGCATTAGCTGCAAAAGCGCGAGGGCTCAAAGAGAAATCGCGCCTTCGCGCCTTCGTAGCAAAAAATAATAACTACAAAGGTGCGATCCAACTACATCACATCCTTCCCAATATCCTTCCTGAAATATTTTCCTTCAAAAGAAATGATTGCTGCATTGCGGTTGGCAATTTTTATTGCATCGGAAAGTTTCCTTGAAAAAGCTGTCACTGCAATCACGCGGCCACCACTTGTTTCAATATCTCCGTTAGCCCGCTTGCGGGTACCGGCATGAAACACGAGGCATTCGGTAGTCTGTCCAAGGTTCTCAATGAGCTTTCCTTTTTCAAATTCCTGCGGATAGCCCCCTGATGCAAGTACGACTGTAGCTGCTGCATAAGGCAATACTTCCAAATGCCTTTCATGCAGGTTTTCATGGGCAACACCTAAAAACAAATCCACGATATCACTTTTCAAACGCGGAATCACTGCTTCCGTTTCCGGATCGCCCATGCGGCAGTTGTATTCAATCATCAAAGGCTCTCCTTTCACGATCATCAAACCGAAATAAATGAATCCTTTGTAAACAATCTTCTCCTTCTGCAATCCTGCAATGGTGGGTTGAATGATTTGTTCCTCAATCCTTTTCATCAGCGTTTCATCTGCAAAGGGAACAGGGGAAACAGCACCCATGCCACCTGTATTCAATCCGGTGTCACCTTCGCCAATACGTTTGTAATCTTTTGCTGTGGGAAGGAGTTTATAATTCTTCCTGTCTGTAAGTACGAACACGCTCATCTCGATGCCATCGAGGAATTCTTCGATCACCACTTTATTTCCTGCAGCTCCGAATTTTCCTTCGAGCATTTCATTCAATTCCTTTTTTGCCTCTTCACGTGATTGACAGATCACCACGCCTTTTCCGGCAGCCAGTCCATCGGCTTTCAATACGACAGGAGTGGAATGCTGTTCGAGAAATGTTATCGCATCGTTGATCTTATCTGCAGTGAATGTTGCTGAACCTGCAGCAGGAATATTATTCCGTTTCATAAATGCCTTTGCAAAATCTTTACTGCCTTCCAGTTGCGCACCTCTAGCACTTGGACCAATGATAGGAAGTGAAATCACCTTTTCACTTTGTTCAAAAAAATCATAGATGCCCTTCACCAATGGTTCTTCGGGCCCCACTACAATCATCTCAATATTGTTCTCCAGCACCAGCTTTTCGATGGCAGGAAAATCTGTTACAGGTATGGAAACATTTTCACCGTGTTTTTCTGTGCCCGGATTTCCGGGAGCAATGAATAATTTCCGGCAGTGAGGGCTTTGAGAAATTTTATAGGCAAGGGCATGTTCGCGGCCGCCGCTGCCGAGGAGGAGTATGTTCATGGAAGGGAGGAGAAAGTTTGAAGGGTTTGAAGAGTTTGAAGGGTTTGAAGAGTTTGAAGAGTTTAAATGGTTGAGGGGTTGAAAATAGGAATAATCGATGCGTTGGATACATGTGATTAATTTGGGGTGTATGGCAAATTACAATTGCCGGCAATAAAATATAAGCGCGAAGGCGCAAAAGCGCAAAAAAAATAAAGTATGTTGATGATTTTCTTCGCGACTCAGCATGTTGATGTCAAAAAAAAACAGAAAGGGTATTAAGGATTAACAGGAAATGCCCGGGGCGATTTGCTATACACTTTTAATTTTGTTTAGTGGCATTAGTTTATTTTTCGGATTCATCTTTGAACGGAATAATCTTGGAATCAATAGTTACAAACAGTCGTATGCTGCTGGAATTCAAAAAGGCATTGTCTCCTTCGGCCATTTCTTTTTCAGGCATTCCGCTTTCTTTTTCATCTGATGTTATGAAACAACTGGTGCTTCATTGGCAGCAGCAATTAAAGAATAAACAAGCATCACTCCGGGTTTCGGGAATCATGTCTGAGATAAGGCCATTCGACCATTCCACCAATGATTATTTGAATGCACTGTACGTAAATGAGAAGCTGGTTTTGTGGCCGGGAACTGCGATTACACTGCGGGATGCAAAAATCATGGATGATGCTGTGGTTATGTTTGTGAGCGACATTTCTTATCCCTTCATCTCCGCACTGAATAATGTTGCTTTGAGAAAAAGTTTGGGAATGGAATCAATGTCTCCGTTACGTCCACCTCTTGCCATTTGCACTTATTCCATAACTTCAGATAATTATATTGTGCTAACAGTGAGAGGTAACACCACCAATGTTTATCCCGGCAGGTTATATGGACAAGGTGGAAATCCTACAACTACTTCAGTAGACATTGTTCAGCACCAGGTAGAAGAAATGCAGGATGAATTGTTGCTGGAACCAGGAGAAATTTTTACCGGCACCTTTAGATTTTTTGGCATTGTGGAAGACCTTGAAAGTTTTCCTGGTAAGCCCGATTTGATCGGAACCGTTCAATTAAAATTTTCTTCGAAGGAGTTGCTTGAAAGATTTGAAACGAGGCCACCGGAGAACAGGCCACCTGATGTTGCCGACATTCGTTTGGTATCATTTGATCGTGAAGGCCTGCATCATTTGCTGCTGGAAGAAACGAAAGCCCTGGATTATTGTCCGCCGGCACATGGTGGGTTGCTATTGTTGGCGAGGAGGGAATTTGGGAATTGAAGACTTAGTAAGGTTTTGAACAGTGGCAACTACCAATGGGGAATTACGATGCTCGCACGCAATACCCTAAAAAATTTTAACACTAAGATAGTTAACTCAATGTGATTCACGAAGGTGTGCAGTGGGCTTCAACAGGATATTATCAATGAGTTTTTTTTCAAAAGATCAGTTTACTGCTAAACTCAAAATTGTTCATGGTAACATTGAACAATTTTAAACCGGCCGATGCGTGCAGCGGGATGATAGTTGTTCCCTTCTCCAGATGAATCGATTTACTCCACTCGGGTCTCCCAAGCGCATCAGAAATTTGCAGCGTAGCCTCCCCTGTAGAATTGCTGATGATATGAGCGAGATATCCGTCGCCGGTTGTTTCAATTGTAATGACTGGAGCTATAGAATTTGTAATAGCAGAAAAGTCGTTCATCATTGGATTTTGAATCTTGAGCAACACTGTTGACCCATCACGTTTAATATTGATATTATGAAGCGTTACCGGTAATCCGGTGTAGGGCAAAGTGCCGCTGTTTAAAACTTGTCCGTTTACATCTTTTACGGTCCAATCAATCAACTCACCGGGCAACGGGTTAAAATGCTGCACTCTTCTGAGTGTAAGGTCAGTGGTGCAGTTGTTGTAAGAGGTCATGATATTTCCATTCACATACATATCTTTTATAAAACATCGGATAGAATATGAATCTTCCAGATCAGTAATAGAAGCATCTTCCCAGTCAAGGTATCCATTCCAAGCTCCATAGGGGTCACCGGAAAGTGGCAGGCCATTACCCCAATCCTGGTTGATGGAACAATGGGAAAATGCAGGATAAGACCGGTTGGAATAGAAACGATCAAAATTAATGGAAGCCTCTCCATCCGTAAAATTCTTGTTGTTGCCATTGTGTTTTCGCTGGTCCCAAAACCAGACTCCACCCTGGTTAGCTACTTCCAGCGAATCGTACCAGTAATAATATTCCACCCATCCAAGGGTAATGTCATTCTTTCCGTGCACGCCGGCCATATAGGGAACACCTGCATTTTTGTTGATACGATACATCACGCGCATGTCAAACAAATCCCAGATCATTAAAGGCAATCCATCATTGGGATCTGGTACATCAGTAAGCAGCGAATCATAGTAGCCGCCCCATTGCATTTCACGGGGTGTTCCCGGGAATCCACGGATAAAAGGTGGCG